>NZ_DBHKYV010000002.1:143687-414531 GCF_057315035.1 Cupriavidus sp.
CAGTGCCAGTGCCAGTGCCAGTGCCAGTGCCAGTGCCAGTGCCAGTGCCAGTGCCAGTGCGGTGATGGGATTTGTGGCTAAACTACACCAACCATAACGGATCGAGACTATTAAGACGGTCAGGCAAGTTAAATTTGCAAGATCCGGCGTAGACGTATATGAGGAAAATCCTGAAATTTAGGGAGACACCCAATGGCGAAGAATTTGGCAGTGTTCTTCGATGGCACATGGAATGAGCCGAATGACAAAACCAATGCCTACGATTTGTACAAAGCTGCATTGGAGACTGACGATCAACGAACGCGATACATCCAAGGTGTCGGGACGCAAGGGCACGGTGTTTGGTCTTCAATTGACAAATATCTGGGGGGCGCGTTCGGTGCCGGTTTGTCGGAAAATATTCAGGCGGGATATCAGTGGCTTTGCGAGCAGTTCACTTCGAATGATCGAATCTACTTGTTTGGGTTTAGCAGAGGTGCCTACTCTGCTCGAAGCTTGGCTGGGATGATAAGAAATTGTGGACTAGTGAGCTATCCTGATTCCGATCATATAACGAAAGCATATTCTATTTACCGAAATGGATACAAACCTGATTCTGAGTATTCTATAGAATTCAGAAATCAATTTTCGATTGAGGCGGATATTCATTTTGTGGGGGTGTGGGATACGGTCGGGAGACTTGGGATTCCATTTCCAAATGTGATACTTCCTGGATTCTCTAACTATTATAGTTTTCACGATACAGAGTTAAGCAATCATGTCCGCAACGCTTATCATGCTCTAGCTGCAAATGAGTTTCGGGAGCCGTATGCGCCAACCTATTGGACACGGCTTCCCGAGTCAAATCCTCGGCCCCAAAAATTACCCGTGGAACAATGTTGGTTTATTGGCGCTCACGCCGACGTTGGAGGAGGATACTCGGATGGATCCTTGCAAACATTGCCCGCTTTTTGGTTACAACGCAAGGCGGCGTTGTGTGGGCTGCTATTCGATCCGGACATCGAAATTTCGCAGAGCTATGATTTGGCGATGCCGCACGATTCGTACTCCGACTTTACGAGAAAAATACCTTTCCGCATTACAAAGGCGCCGCGTAGCTGGACGAATGGTGAGCCATTAAATCTTACGTGCGATTCTCGTCTACGGGAGCGGTTGCTGCAATCGGATCTGCTCAAAGAATATGCAAGTCTGCGAGATAGTATCTTGGCTTTGCCAATCGCTCATGATTTTGATCTGGGAACGGGAGCCGAAATGGAGCGGTACTTGACCTGAAGGCGCTTACTTCCAAAGCGACACAGTTCTGCAAACGGCCCCGAGCCCCGGGACGCGTCAGATCCTTCAATTGCAATTGAACGATCGGCAGCTTCTACTGCTGACACAAGGTGTACGCTAAGCAGTCATTCGTGTTCTCTGCACTGAAGGCCGCTGCTGTTTAGGTTTGTTTGATGCCTGCCTTTGGCTGCAGAGTTCCAGGCGCGTGAGGGCAGGCGTTGAACAAACCTCAGGGGAGGAAACCGCGGGTCCCGCGATGCCGTGATGTGGGCTATGGCGATTGATGGGTTGGCGCCATCGGTGGCGTCATGGTTTGGTGGGAGAGGCAAGCTATCAATCGGCTGCCACCATGGCGAGTAGGTCTGCGCAATGTGGGATCGCGTGGATACCGAGTACATGCAACGTGGTCGAGCGAGACAGCGAGCGCAACACTCCGCTGGCGGCTCTGGATTCCGCAGAGCCGTCGGTGAAGCAGGAGGTGTGGGACGTATGGACTCATACGAGGCCTCGCTGCGGGGGTGGTCCGCGGATGCACGCGCTGCGCGGGATGACCTCGATGACGAGCATCGGGGCGCCACAGTGCCGGCAGACGAAGGACGGGGGTACGGCGACATCGGTATCGTCAGGCGTAGCAGTCACCGCCGGCACGACGCGCAATAGCGAGCGTATCTTGACCAGGTTCGCGCGGCGCACGGGATTGGCAAGCAGCCCGTAGTGGCGGATGCGATGGAAGCCACCCGGCAGCACGTGCAGCAGGAAGCGCCGCATGAATTCTCCGACGTCCAGCGTCATGATCTTACGGCGCGTGCGTCCCTTGGCGCGGTAGTCCTTCCAGCGGAAGGTCACGCCGCGTTCGTCGAGCGCGACCAGACGCTGATTGGAGATGGCCACGCGGTGCGTGTAGCGCGACCGGTAGGCCAGGACTGCCTCTGGGCCGGCGAACGGTCGCTTGGCGCAGACCACCCACTCGGTGGCGCGTAATGGCGCCAACCATTGCGCGAAGGCGTCCGGGTTGGCGAGGGCGCTGTACTCGCCAAAGAACTGCAGTTGCCCCAACGTGTGGGCGCGCTGGAGTGCCTCGAGGAAGCGCCGCCGGAAGAGGCGGGAGAGCACGCGCACTGACAGGAAGAAGCCGGGACGGCAAGCGATCCAGCGTTGCCCATCTGGGGAGAGACCGCCGCCCGGGACGATGCCGTGTACATGTGGATGATGGGTGAGTGCCGAACCCCACGTATGCAGCACCAGGGTGGCACCGATCTGCGCGCCGAGGTGTTTGGGATCGGCAGCGATGGTCCGCAGGGTGTCGGCAGCAACGTCGAACAACAGGCCATAGATGACCGCCTTGTTGTACCAGGCGATGGCGCCGATCGGCGCAGGCAGTGTGAACACGACGTGGTAGTACGCCACGGGGAGCAGATCCTCAGTGCGCGCTTCGAGCCAGCGATGCGCGGCGCTGGCCTGACACTTGGGGCAATGCCGGTTGCGGCAGGAGTTATAGGACACTTCGAGGTTGGCGCAGCCGGAACAGCGCAGCACATGCCCTCCCAGTGCCCCGGTACGGCACTGTTCGATGGCCGACATGACCTGCAACTGCCCAAGGCTCAGGGAGGCAGTCTGTCGCCAGGCCGGCGCGTGGGGGCGAAAGATATCCGCGACCTCGAGCACATTGAGCTCGGCGGCGGGACGTCCTAGTCGGAACGCAGATGCTCGAGAGGGCTGACCACCTCGCGCAGCAGATCGGTGGCGACCTGGGCATAGAGCGCTGTCGTCTCCAGCTTCCTATGCCCTAGCAGTACTTGAATCACGCGGATATCGACCTTCTGCTCGAGCAGGTGTGTCGCAAAGCTATGCCGTAGCGTATGCATGGATACGCGCTTGTCGATCTCTGCGGCCTGCGCGGCGGCGTGGACGGCACGGTTGAGTTGCCGGGTGCTGAGTGACTCGATGGGATTGAGGCCCGGAAACAGCCAGCCACCCTCGAGCATCTTGCCCTGAGCATGCGCGACGCGCCACCAGGCGCGCAGGCGTTCGAGCAGGACCGGCGAGAGCATGGCGTAGCGGTCCCTGCGGCCCTTGCCCTGTTCGATCCGCAGCGTCATGCGCTGGCTATCGATATCACTGACCCGCAACGCGACGACCTCGCAGGCGCGCAGGCCTGCGCCATAAGCCACCGCGAGCGCGGTCTGGTGCTTCAGGTTGCTGGCGGCAGCCACCAACCTGGCGACTTCATCGGGACTGAGCACGACAGGCAGGACTCGCGGCACGCTCACTGGGCGCATCCTGGCCATCCGGTTGGCATCGCAGAGGGTCACCTCGAAGAAGAACTTCAGTCCGGTGATCGCGGCGTTAAGCGAAGTCGGTGAGGTGCCGTGATCGACGAGGTGGAGTTGATAGCGCCGCAGATCCTCGGTACTGGCCGTGTCCGGCGAGCGGCCGAGAAAGGCCGCGAACTGGTGCACGGTGCGGAGGTACTGGGCCTGGGTCTTGTCCGCAAGCTTGCGCATCCGCATGTCCTCGATCATGCGCTGGCGTAGCGGGCTGATGGTAGGTGTCGCGACTGACATGGCTGGGCTCCTGTCGGGAAACGAGGCAAGTTGCCTCGGTCCTCAACTTAGGAGACAGCGCAGGCGCTTCAGTCACTTTGCGCATTGAACGAAGGGTTACCGCGCGAGCGGTTTAGTCCTCTGGCCGTCCTGAGACATCGAACTGCGATCCCCAGCGCCTCAACTTGCGCTTGAAAGGGCGAACCGCCCGCAGCCTATCCCGCAGGCGGTCTCGCAGGACCTTCAGTTGCTGGATCGTCATTCCGTGCTGAGTGAAGAGGGTGGTGCTGCATCGCCTGTTCCAAGTCGAGCCGGTTCACCAACCGCTGCCGCTTGACGTTCAACGGCACCTTGGCGGGCCGTGGCGGTTCGCCATGCAGCGTCCGAGAAGGGGCGGCGAACCGGCGGTTGTCGCGTAGAGCCTGCACCTCCGCCGCAATGGTCAGTGTCCGTCCGAGCCGCTTGTTGTCGACGATCGCACCCTGGTCTACCTCCGGGAAGCGATCATAGGTGGTGTAGGGTAGGGAGGCGCCATTCGCCCACAACTCGACATGCCCATCGGGATACTCGGCGATCTCGATATAGTGGTGGATCAGTCCTCTGTGTTCAGGCAGATCCTCCAGCAAGTACAGCACCTTGGCGTACTGCAGGGTCAGGCTCAGTGAGACCTTGCGCCATTCCCGCCAACTGAAGATCCGTGCCAGGTCCTCGTCGCCGCGCACCAGCCGGTGCGCGTCGAAATCGCTCCGTGGAGCTTTGGCGAAGTGGGTATTGAAGTCGGCCATGAAAACCGGCGCGAACGCGTTGGCCGCCTCCATCGTACTGATACCACATAGCCGCAGTTCCTTGATCAGGCGGTCCTGCAGCGTGCCATTCATCCGCTCCACGCGGCCCTTGGCCTGGCTCGTGTTGGCGCAGATGATGTCGATATTGAGCTCATACAACGCCCGCCCGAACTGCGTGTAGCCGCGGCCTTCGGCGTTGTCTCGGGCGTTGACCCGGAAGACGCCAGCCTTGTCCGAATAGAACGCTTGTGGCTTGCCGTGGGATTCGAGATAGGCCCGTGTCGCGGCGAAATAGGCCTGTGTCGACTCGGTCGGCACGAACAGCAGTTGCATCAGCCGGCCCGTGGCATCGTCCACGTAGACCAGCAGCGTGCAGGCCGGCGCCCGGTCCTCGAACCAGGCGTGGTCGCTGCCGTCGATCTGCACCAGTTCGCCCAGGCAGGCGCGGCGATTGCGCGGCTGGTGGACCTTGGGCGGGCGCAGCTTCCTGGGCACCCAGAAGCCGGCATCGATCATGATCCGGCGTACCGTCTCCTTGGCCAGGTCGATGCCGTGCCGATCGCGAAGCTTCTCGGCGGCCAGGGTCGGGCCGAAATCGGCATAGCTGTCGCGAATCAGGCCGCGCACGCGTGCCTCGACGCCTGGCGGGCGCTGGTTGTGACCCGGCTGGCCCCAGCGCCGCGAGACCAGGCCCTGCGGGCCGCCCTGCCGGTAGCGCTGCGCCAGCCGCTCGACCTGGCGCCGGCTGATGCCAAGCTTCTCGGCGGCGCGCCAGACCATCAGGCCGTCCCGCACGACGGCCTCGATGACCTCGCAGCGATCCAGTTCCCGCAGGCTCATGGTGATGGTATCCGGTCGTGTCATGTCGCGCTCCAATCAATCTCTGGGGTACGACATCTCAATCTAGCTCAGGGGAGGTGCGGATGATTTCTTGGACTACTTGGAGGTAGTTCATGTATACGTACGAGGATCGCGTCAGGGCGGTCAAGTTATATTTCAAATACGGCGGAAAGACGGCAACGGTCGTTCGTGAGCTGGGCTATCCGTCGGGTAAGAACTTGACGCGGTGGGTCCACATCTACCAGGCACTGGGAGACTTGCCCAAGCGCCGCCGTCCAAGGCAGCGATACACGCTGGAGCAAAAGCGCGTAGCAGTGGATCACTATTTCAGTCATGGCCGCTCTCTGGCTGGAACCCGCAGAGCCCTCGGGTATCCCAGTACCGAAATGTTGGGCCGCTGGATTGAGGAACTGCGCCCTGGTTCGCGCCGCATGGTCACGAGCACAAACACCAGTGCACCGTTTGCCCCCGACCAGAGACGTCAGGCAGTCACTGACCTTTGCGCCCGCCGGGGCTCTGCGGAGGATATAGCGAAAAAGGTTGGAGTAAGCCGACCGATGCTGTACAAGTGGAAAGATCAACTGCTCGGAGACGAGGCATATCGATCTATGCGAAAACGTAAATTGGCCTCGCCTGAAGACGAGCATGCGGCGTTGCTGGAGAGAATCGCGCAGCTCGAACAACAGGTACGCCAGCTGCAACTTGAGCGCGACGTCTTGGCGCAGGCGGGCGATCTAATAAAAAAAGACCAAGGCATCAACTCTCTGACCCTGACAAACAGGGAGAAGACACAGGTGGTTGATGCCTTGAAAGCTACGTACCCGTTGTCTGAACTTCTTCGCATCGTTGGGCTTGCGCGCAGTAGCTACTTCTATCACAAGACAAGATTGCGTCTGCGCGATAAATACGGCGATGTACGTAACGCGATGATCGAGATCTTTGACAGCAACCATCGCTGCTATGGGTATCGCCGTATCCACGCGATGCTGCGTCAGCAAAACATCCGGATCTCTGAGAAAGTTGTGCGCAGATTGATGGCGGAGGAACAGCTTGCTGTCCATCGACCTCGTCGCCGGTACAGTTCCTACAGCGGGGAGATTGGCGCGGCCCCCGAGAACCTGATTGCCAGGGATTTCCATTCGCAGGCGCCAAATCAAAAATGGCTGACGGACATCACCGAATTCCAGCTTCCAGCGGGCAAGGTGTACCTATCGCCCATGATCGATTGCTTTGACGGCAAGGTTGTGAGTTGGTCTATCGGCACGAGGCCTGACGCGCAATTGGTCAACAGCATGCTCGATGGTGCCATCACCACGCTCGCCGATGGCGACAACCCCGTAGTACACAGTGATAGGGGCTCGCACTATCGTTGGCCGGGATGGCTGCAACGCATCAAGGCGGCTGGTCTCATCCGTTCCATGTCGCGAAAGGGCTGCTCGCCTGACAACGCTGCCTGCGAAGGCTTCTTCGGTCGCCTGAAGAATGAGATGTACTACTGTCGCAACTGGGCTGGCACGACGGTAGAAGGATTCATGCACGAGCTAAACTCTTACATCCAGTGGTACAACGAGCGGCGCATCAAGTTATCACTGCGTGCAATGAGCCCGGTCGAATACCGGCGCCACCTTGGCATCGCAACTTAACTCAGTCCAAGAAATCGTCCGCACCCCCGAAGCGGACATTCTGATTTAGCCTCTACAATGCGTTAAATCTAGAATAAAGCTTATGTTAAATACTGTGTAGGCCCGGGCCGCAGGTTCACAAGACGCCAGGATTCCTCTAACGTAAAGAAGTTGCATAGAAATGCGCGAGCTAGCACAAGTCATCCTGTCAGTGCAACTTACATTCTGAGCGCCGTGAAGTCAAAGGACGTAAAGCCATCGTCAATCCGGACATAACCGGCGCAGGAATTCCTCTGGCCAACTCCGTGAATGCGACTTTTGTGGAATCTGGCATCCGGCTACCGATACGGGTGCCCAATAATCAAAGTAAAACAGACTTACGCGGCCTTGCGGACACGTCGATCGGGGGATTATTCAGCGTGACCCGCCAATGTCCCTGAGTTGTCTTGTCGACAGCGATCTTCTTTTGGACGTCGCTCATGGTATCTCCTTGCATAAGCAGATCATCTTGATGACTTATCCCATCGGCCCGCGATTGCTTTCCGTTCGATATCTTTTCCGTATAGCGGAGCTTCTTCCGAGTTGTGCAGACTAATCGCCTTACCAGCGAACGCTCGTGCCTGTTCAAGCGTAATTCCACGCTTCTTGAGTGCGTCGAGATAACCTGGCGCGACATGAAGCTCGATGCGGTTCATGAACTTGGTGGTCATTGCGTCGACAGCTTCTGCGATGAATTCCCAGATGACAATCACCTTAGTCCGATCCTCAATCGTGGGACCGATCGAATCGGATACAGATACCAGCCGGCAATGCGATCTTTCGGAAATGTCCTCAACGTAATGCTGAATCATGAGATTTCCTACGTGCTCGACATTGATGGACATACGTTTGCCGTCTACGTGCAGGGTTGATCCGCCTGCTATGTGTGCCGTTGAGCATGCCTGATATTCCGCATCGGTCAACGTAAACACCCATTCGGTAAGGTCAATCCTTCCGATTGGCGCATTGATGGTGGCTTCAACCACGGACGTCGCAATCAAGTCATCACTTTTCTGTGCTTCGCTCATCTCGACTACTCCTTGGACGCGTTAGTCATTTTCTCGATCAGTTCCGCAGTCGAAAGAATGGCGCTCGCGTACTGTGGCAAGTTGAATTTGAGCGACGCGTCCATTTCCGGGAAACCGAAACTCCCGATCGCGTCCTTGACCAACGTCACCTCGTAACCCAGTTCTGCGGCAAAACGGACCGTCGACTCGATGCATGTATTGGCACGCAAGCCAACCACGATCACCTTACGCACGCCGTATTTCTTCAGTAGGAGGTCGAGATCGGTATTCGCGAAGCCACTCGACATCCAGTGCTCCTGGGCCACCACGTCGCCGGGTTTCGGTTCGAAATCCGGATGGAAGCATCCGCCCCAGGTGCCCTCCGCAAATACACGATGATTGGCCGCGCCGGCTTGTACGGGTGGCATCGTTTTCCAATGCCCGTACGTATCCGTTTCGCGCCATCGGTGGTGGGGAGCGATGAATACTTGTATGCCGTGGGACCGGGCTGCTGCCAGAATCTGGCGCATGTGCTCGACAACATCGAGCTTTGTTAGCGTCTCTTTGCTGAGCTGATACAGTTTGCCGCCTTCCGACAGAAAATCGTTGTAAGGATCGACAATCAGCAAGCCCGTCAGTTCAGGTTCGTACGTCAGGTCAGTCACTTAACACTCCTGTTTAAGAGTCAGACGCCGGCAAGATGGCGGCGCAGAAATGCTTCCGTTCCGCCATTGGCCAGGGACGCGGCAGCGGCATCGTAACGCGTCCCGCTATGGCGGGCGAACGCGTCGTAACAGCCGGAGTAGGTGAAAAATTCGACGTTGGGACGGCTGCCGAGCGCTTCCTTGATGCTCTGCTGCGCTGCCGGGGTGACAAACTCGTCCTCTTCGCCCACGTGCATGATCATCGGCACGGTGAGGCCAGCACTCTCACCCCGGAAGCGCTCGGTCTGCCCGCCGTAGTACCAGGCTGCCGCATCGACGTGGCTGCGTGCGGCTGTCAGGTAGGTCATGAGTCCACCCAGGCAGAAGCCCATGACGCCGATCTTGCCGTTACACCCCCGGAGGGCGGGAGTCGCCGCGACGACAGCGGCGATATCTCGCACACCACGGTCGAAGTCGTAGTGTTCGTACAGCGCCAGCCCCTGTTTCCACTCTTCCGGGCTCCAGGAATGCAGGTCCAGGCCTGGCGCTTCGCGCCAGAACAGCTCCGGAGAGACGGCAATGAAGCCCTTGCCGGCCAGCTCCTCGCAGGTGGCACGCAGATCGGCGTTGACGCCGAAGATCTCCTGAAGCACGACGACCGCGGGTGCGAGCGCATGATCGGGGTACACCACGTAGGCATTGAGGGCGCCAGCGGCGACCTTGACCTGCATCGATTTGTTCATTGCACCGTCCTCTTTGGTGTGCCGTCGCGCCCTCTGTTAATGAAGCGATCGATCATTGAAAGCAGCTTCAACGCGAGAACTACTCGTTGACGTGGACGCTGTTGGCAGCCTCGATGATGAGTTGGGCGGTCTCCTTGGCGTGAGACATATAGGCCACATGACTCGACTTCACTTCGATCGTCTGCGCGTTCATGCGTTTCGCCATCATGCGCTCCTGGTCCGGGTTAATGGACCGGCCTTCGGTGGCCACCATGTACCAGGCAGGCTTCGACTTCCAGGCAGAGTTGGTCACCTTGTGGGTAAAAGAGTCGACCGAGATCAGCACCTGTGACGCGGCCATGAAGGCGGTTTGCGCGCCAGGAGGTCCGCGGCAAAGTCCGCGTGGAACGCCGCTGGATCAATGTAGAAGTAGCCATCATCGGTCTCCTTGATCCCCGTAGTTGCTGGCGGCACGTCCTGTTCGATGGAGGCGCAGCTTTCTCCGGTGTCCAGACCGAACGCGGCGATATAGACAAGGGCTGTCACCTTGGGATGGTTCCCGGCTTCGGGGATGACCGCCCCACCGTAGCTGTGGCCCACCAGGACCACAGGGCCAGGCTGCCGATCAATCACAGCCTTCGTAAACCTCACATCCTCGGCATAAGACGTCTCAGGATGTTGGACAATGGCGACCGTGTAGCCTTCTTTCGTGAGGATATTGAAGACGGGCTCCCAGCCCGAGCCATCGGCAAAAGCACCGTGAACCAACACCACGCTCGTGACCGCCTGCTCCATGACACCTCCTTATCTCATCGGTTTCTGCCTTGACCTGAGCTTGTCGTTAATTCGTTTGTCGGAGCCTAAGAATCTTGGCAAACTTGGCTTTGCGAATTGACGTTTCAGATCCGTCACACTGTGGCGTCACCAGCATAGTCAGGGAGAGTCAGCAATGCCGAGAGTCGAAAGTGACAAAGTGGAGGGCAAAACTGCCATTCGGCCGCTGCCCCAAAAGACCCACATCGGAATACTTCTCTACGGGGGCGCCAGACTCGCCGCGGTCCATGGCCTCACTGACCTGTTTGAGGCGGGCAACCACTACAGCGCAAAATTCGGCGGGGAACATCCAGCAACGCTGGAAGTGAGTCACTGGAGAGCGAATTCGGATACATTGCAACCGGAGTGCGTCTTTACCTCGCACGGGGACCACCCAAGCCGACTTGATTGCCTGATTATTGCGCCCACCATCGATATCGAACTGCGGACGGTGGAAACCGAGAATCTCATTGGCTGGGTAAAGAAGCAGCACGCCTCGGGTACTCTCCTCTGTGCAGTATGCGGGGGCGCCTTCATGCTCGCCCGCACAGGCATGTTAAACGGCAGATCGGCCACTACGCATTGGAGCTATGCGCAGGCACTCGCGAGCGGGTTCCCCGAACTCTCCGTCAATTCCGACGAACTCATCATCGATCTGGGAGATGTCATCACTGCCGGCGGAGTCTTGGCATGGGTCGATCTAGGGCTACGGTTGGTGGATCGCTATCTTGGACCGATGGTCATGGTGAAGACAGCCCAGTATTTTCTCGCCGACCCTGCCGGCCGCCAGCAACGCTTCTACGCGAACTTCGCACCCTCGCTGCATCATGGGGACAAAGCTGTCCTGGACGTTCAACTCTGGCTTCAGACGACTCACACCCAAGCGGTCACGGTCGAGCAAATGGCCTCCAAAGCACGGCTGGGACATAGAACCTTCTTACGCCGCTTTCAAAAGGCGACCGGTCTCAAGCCTACCGAATACGCACAACGCTTGAAGATACAGAAGGCGCGGGAGCTTTTGGAGTTCACGACGTTATCCATGAAAGAGATTTCCTGGAAAGTGGGGTATGAGGACACTGGCTTCTTTCGCAAAACCTTCGAGAAATTCGTCGGTCTAGGGCCTGCGGATTATCGACGCCGGTTTGGGACCGGCGGTCGAGCGGTGCTTGGGACGGTCTAGGCGCCCCAAAATCGAGTCAATAGCACGACCCCGGCAACATCGCTTTCAACAGAGAAAGTGACAAGATTTTGCGCTTTCCTCCCCATTAGGCCAACAGCTAGCCTGCGAACTAGACGCGCCGAGCGTCCGTTCCACCCGGAAGTGGTCATCGCCACGCGAGGAGTGCGAACGACGGTTACGGGTCGGCGGACTAAACCGCTCGCGCGGTAACCCTTCGGCAAACGTGCGAAGTGACTGAAGCGCCTGCGCTGTTTCCTAAGTTGAGAACCGAGGTAACTCGCCTCAATTCTCGACAGGAGCACAGCCATGTCAGTCGCGATCATCGAGGTGATCCCGCGCAGTGCCTGCATCCGCGGGCCGCCATCCGGCGAGAATATCCCATCTTCGTGGCATCATCCTTAGAGTCCTGTCGTTGTCTGGATCGTCAGGACGAACATTGGGCTATACCCCGCACTGACGCTCGAGCGCACCGGCAGCGCGAAACCAACTTCGATATGAAGGGGCATGTCATCAAGATCAGACTTCGATGCTTGGAAGGCGAAACACATCAAAAATTCGCACTCATGCCGCAGCGCTTTGATGCCGAAATCGATGGCGACCAGTCGCCACTCGCCATCCTCCTTGCCAAGCGGCACGAGGAGTTGGCGCGCCCGCGCCTCAAGATAGGCGCGACTCTGCACAACGGCGATGGCCTTTTCGATCCCGAGCGGGATGGGCTTGCCAGCCATGTCTGCAATGATGATTTCAGTATTGTCAGGCAGCACCGCCATCCACTCGTCATGCGGAGGCGTTCCGAGCCGGTGAATGGGCAAGAATTCGCTCGGAATGGCAAGCAGTGCCAGCTCGTGAAGGTTCGATTCCAACAGCGATCTCGCGCAATGCTCAGTGCGCGATGGTGGTTGCGGCAGCATAGTTATCCAGTCGCGAACAGTGTTCGATGGCTTCAATCGTCGCCTGCCGAATTCGGTCAGCAACCGAGATCTTCGAAGTAACGGGGGCTACTGCCACCCCGGCCTCTCTGGAAGTGCTTGCCAATCGTGCCAGCAGCGCATCGGCGTCGACCCGATAACGCCTCCCGAACTGCGCATGCCTTTGCGCAAGGCGGGCCAACTGGTCACGCAGCCAAACGTCGCCTCGGTCTGCGAATGCACCTGGCTGGATCAAACGAATAGACATAACGGACTCCCCTTGCGCTTAGCCAGGGCCGGCGACGCGCCGGACTCGTGGAAGCGAGACGTTCCGTGTCTCGCTTGGAATCAAGCGTAGTGACCCGCCTCCGATGACGCTCTCCGTTTCTTGCGCTCAAAGTATTCAACCCCTCGCAGCGCCCTTTTAGCTTCAACCGGAACACCAACCTCGGGTCAAGGCGGCAGTCGCCACGGGCGCCGCACTATAAAGACCACCGCGCATCAGGCGACGCGTGTCGTAGAACACATCCAAGCTTCGTTGCGCAAGAATCGGAGTTGCCAAACGAGACCTCATCGGCAAAGTGCCATCAAGCGCATGGAGAAACCCAAGCGCACGACCACTAAAGCCAACAAGGTAATCATGAGCGCGGGCACCATTTCGCAGCCACTGGCGGCGCATCACGAGGGACGAAATTTATCGCCTGTCCTGACTCGGCAACTTCTTGAGAGCGGCAACGTCGATGCGCTTGTTGCCATCGACGCCCCCAGCGCGAGACTTCTCACCGAGGCCGACCACATCGCCTCGCTTCGGAGGACGTTGGCGATTCGACCACAGGGTGATGTGTGGGTCTTCGGCTACGGCTCACTGATCTGGAATCCGGCGATCAGTTTCGTGGAAAGACGTATCACCATGATCGACGGCTGGCACCGGTCGTTCTGCCTTTCCATCACCGCGCTGCGCGCCACTGCTGACTGTCCAGGGCTGATGCTTGCGCTTGAACGGGGCGGTTCTTGCCACGGGGCCGCATACAGGATCGCGGAAGATGATGTCGAGCGCGAACTGCGGCTGCTTTGGCGAAGGGAAATGGTGTGTGGCGCGTACGTGCCTCGATGGATTGAACTGAAGAACCTCGACGGAGAATCCTTCGGTTGGGCAATCGCCTTCACCATCGACGCGGACGATCCGCAGTACGCCGGCGGTCTCGATGAAGGCACCATCGTGCATCGACTGGCTACAGCATCCGGTGGGCTTGGAAGCGCTGCCGACTACCTGTTCAGAACGTACGACAGTCTGCATGCCAATGGCATCCGCGATTCCAAGTTGGAGCGTTTGGCTTCGTTGGTGAAGACGTCGAGCGCAGATGAAAGGCTCTTGGAAGCGGCGTAGTAGCCGGTGCCGTAGCGCTTATATCACACGTGCGGCAAGCCGTCATTGCGGCTTGCGCAGGAAGGCTCGCCAAACCAGTGCTCTTGCGAAGGCGGCGAGCTAAGTCGAGTAGCAAGAATCGGAGTTCTGAATCGCGACACGATGTCTATTCTTTCGCTCAGGTCATCGGCCGGTTCCGTTGATCTTCCTGAAACTATCTGTGAGGATTCCAAATGAGCAAAGAAGACGACAACAAGGCCGTCGTCGGCCGGTGGTTCACCGAATTCTGGGGGAAGAATCCCAATCTTTCGGTCATCGACGAAATCGCCGCGCCGGACATGCTGCTTCACTATTCGCTGCATGAACCCCGTCGCGGCCGCGCGGACATCAGGGCGTTCATGACCGATTTCCGCAAGGCATTCCCCGACCTCAACTTCTGGGGTACTGCCGACCTGATCGCGGAAGGCGATTACGTGGTTGGCCAATGGGAAGGTGGTGGCACCCACACCGGCCCGGCACACGATGACTTCTTGATCGGTGGCCTGCCTGCTGAAACTGGACGCAAGATGCATTTCACTGGCACCACAGTGCTGAAATCGTGGAAGAGCGCGGCCTGGACGATGGCGTCACCGCGCTGACGCAACTCGGCCTCATCAGGGCTGCCACGGAGAACGGCGACGCTTGATGAGCCCGAAATGAAGCAAGCTCTTTCGCGCCTATCTGGCGCGGAAGAACACTCCCGATCGGCACAAGTAGGCCCGCAATTCTTGCGGGCCTGCTTCACTTCCTGGCAAGTCTTTGCTTTGCGCGACTTTCCCTTCTTCGATGGACCTGTACCGTGACTGAAATTGCATGCACCGACCCCGTTGCGCAATCACTGATGGATTGGGTGACGGCGGTGACGTGGGGCTCACCGCCGCAGGATTTCGCCACGCCGTACCTTGATGGAATGCGGCTTGAAGACCTTGTGTTGCGTCTCCTCGATCTGGACATCGAGGAGGCTGCGCGATTGAATACGCTGGCGGATCCCGATTCGCCATTCGAGCGAAGCCCGAAACGCTTCCATGAAACGTTGCAGCAGACGATTGGGCAGCTTCAACTATTCAAATTGTTCGCAAGAATAGACGGCGGCGAGTATCACCGAAGTGTCTGCCCCGCTGCGTACAACGAGCGTACCGGTGAGCACTACGCCGAAGAGATGGCGCGCTGGCGCGCCGATTTCCGCGCCATGTCTCCAGAACAACAAATGATGACTACAACCATCGTCTGGATGTACCGCTCAGGCCCCGACTCAATATGGCTACGCCGTGTCCCATGCACCTGGAAGGCATCTGAGGCATTGCACTACATGCGCGATACCGGATGTCTCGCGCTGTGGCTGCAGCTCGTCGCCAGATATCCCGGCTGGTGAGCAACAAAGAATGTTTGACCGCAAGGAGCGGAGTTTCAGGGCGAGAAAGGATTCCTAAACTGACCTCACCCTTTAACCACAAAAAGTCACTGCCATGAAGACCCGCTCCATTTCCGCGCTTAGGTACAACTTCCGTACTCCAGGCAGCCCAATGGAGCGCCCCATCCAGTTCGCCATGGGCATCATCCATCTCGGCATCGGTGGCACAGCATTCCAGCAGAGGGTCTGGCAGGCACCGTGCGGCATCCCGGCAGGCATGACCCGCAGCTACACCGATGTGGCGCGCGACATCGGCGTACCGGAGGCAGTTCGTGCCGTGGCGGGCGCGTATGCAGCCAATGTGCTGGCGATGGCAATTCCATGTCATCGCGCGGTGCGTAGCGATGGCTCAATCTCTGGCTATCGCTGGGGTGTCGAGCGAAAGCATGCACTGCTGGCAGAAGAAGCAGCCGGACCTGTGGCGTGAGCAACATGAAATCCGTGGCAAATTGCGACCTTGCCATGTCAATAGAGGCCTACGACTGGGCGAGCATCGGGAGTTCGCTCGATGCTTATGGAAACGCCGTGTTGCCCGGCCTTCTGGCATGGGAGCAATGCGATGCGCTCGCTGCGCTCTACCCCCATGAGAAAGGCTACCGCACGCGGATCGTCATGGCTCGCCATGGATTCGGGCGCGGCGAATACAAGTACTTCGCCTACCCGTTGCCGCCGCTGCTCGAACAGCTACGCCACGGACTGTACCCCTGGCTAGCGCCGATTGCCAATCGCTGGAATCTGCAGTTGGGAATCGACGTGCAGTACCCGGATGATTTAGATGCATTCCTGCAGCGTTGCCATCAGGCGGGCCAAAACCGGCCGACACCGCTGATCCTCCAGTATGGTGAGGGCGACTACAACTGCCTTCACCAGGACCTATACGGCGAGCACGTCTTTCCGCTTCAGGTGGCCATCCTGCTGTCGGAGCCCGGCAAGGATTTCGCGGGCGGTGAGTTCGTCATGACGGAGCTTTCCACAAAAGGCCAGCGTGCGGATGTGGTTTCGCTGCGCAAGGGTGACGCGGTGGTGTTCACCGTTAATCAACGGCCTGCGATGGTGCGGGGGGGTGTTCGCAGAGTCTCCATGCGCCATGGCGTCAGCCGCATTCGCAGCGGCAAGCGTCACACCGTTGGCCTGATCTTTCACGATGCGAGGTGAGCATGGAAACGCTCGAACTCTTTGGGGAACCTGCGGAGCACCACCGCCTCGGTCCTGCCGCAGTGGTGCTGCGCGGATTCGCGCTGCCTTTTGTGCCCGACCTGATGGCCGCCGTTGCGGGCATCGAGACGACTTCACCTTTTCGTCACATGGTCACGCCGGGCGGCTTCATCATGTCGGTCGCGCTAACGAATTGCGGCGCGCTGGGCTGGACGACCGACCGGCGCGGCTATCGCTACACCACCGTCGATCCCAATACGGGAAAGCCGTGGCCTGCCATGCCGGAGGTATTTGCTCGGCTGGCAAATGAGGCTGCTGCTGAAGCGGACTTTGACGACTTCGAGCCCGACGCCTGCCTGGTCAATCGCTACATGCCTGGCAGCAGACTTTCGCTTCACCAGGACAAGAACGAGCAATCCTGTGAGGCGCCGATCGTTTCGGTGTCTCTGGGCATGCCGGCTACGTTCCTGTTCGGTGGCCACGCGCGCACTGACCCCACGATCAAGGTTCCGCTCCACCACGGGGACGTAGTGGTGTGGGGCGGCGCTGATCGTCTGCGCTACCACGGCGTAATGCCACTCAAGGATGGGCCTCACGCGCTGCTGGGCAGCCAGCGCATTAATTTCACGTTCCGAAAAGCGGGCTAGCCAGTTCCCGAAATTCAACCGCAAGAGACGGAGTTTCTTCCCGCGGTGGCTTCACTAGAGTGACAGTGGCCGCCGAGGTTTCCTATGAACATGCTTTCCGCAGAACTGCCGAGCGAGTTGCCTGACGCGCGCCGCCAAGTCGAAGCCTATTTTCAGTCGTTGGTCGATATCGGCGAAGCGCGATGGCTGACTAACGACGACGGTGATATCGAGCTGCATCTGGAAGGTGGCGAGGCTTACCTCCTTGGCGAGTTCGGCGTGACGCGGTTGAAATGATCCACGAACGAGCAATTCGATTCATTCAAGAAGGAGTGCGTCATGAAGTTGTTTCTCAGCCAACTGGATTCACCGCTGGGCGCCATGCTGCTCGTGACCGATGCGCAGCAGGCCGTGCGTGCGCTCGACTTCGCCGACCACAAGGTGCGGCTGCATCGCGGTCTGCGCGAGCACTATGGCGAGGTGGAACTGATTGAGATCCCGGCCCCGGCCGAGATTGCTGATGCACTGGCCCGCTACTTCGATGGCGAGCTGGATGCGCTGAAGGTGTTGCGGACTGAAACGTCTGGATCGGCGTTGCAGCGCCAGGTCTGGGCCGCGCTGCGCCGCATCCCCGTGGGCACGACCACGACCTACGGCAAACTGGCCAAGGCGCTGGGTTTCGACGACCCGCGCGTGGCCATCGACATCGGCGCGGCCAACGGCGCCAATCCAATCGCTATTATCGTGCCGTGCCACCGCGTCATTGCGAGCAATGGCGACCTCAAGGGCTATGCCTGGGGCCTGCACCGCAAGCGCTGGCTGCTGGAGCACGAGAAGGCGATGGCAGTGAAGGAGAAGGAGCTCAAATCGCAGACTGCCATGCTGCCGGGGTTCTGATCTTGAGCGGGACCAATGTAAAGACTATTGCCGCCGACCTGTCACCGCGTGCATACCGGCGGGCCGTTAAGTTCCTGTCCGAACTGGACGAGGACTGGGCTCGCCATATTGCCGCCATCGGGCCTTGTCGCCATGAGGCCAAGCCAGCGCGCGAGCCCTATGAGGCACTCGTGCGGGCCATTGCCTATCAGCAACTGCACGCCAAGGCCGGAGATGCAATCCTGGGGCGCCTGCTGGCGCTCTACCCGGGCGTGTCTTTTCCGGCGCCTGAGCTGTTGCTGGCCAGCGACCCTGAATTGCAGCGCGCCTGCGGCTTCTCGGCAGCAAAACTGGCCACCATTCGGCGGATTGCCCAGGCTACTGTCGAAGGCGTTGTGCCGGGCCTCGAAGAAGCCCGGCGCCTGCCTGACGCGGTGCTGATCGAGCGCCTGACGTCGCTGCGAGGTGTAGGGCGCTGGACAGTAGAAATGTTCCTAATCTATTCGCTGGAGCGCTCCGACGTCCTGCCAGTGGACGACTTCGGCGTGCGGGAGGGTTATGGACGCTTGAAGGGCTTGGAGAAGGCCCCCACGCCGCGCCAGATGCGGGCGATCGGAGAGGCCTGGAGCCCTTTCCGGACGGCGGCTGCCTGGTATCTGTGGCGCCTGCCCCGTCGATGAATATCGGCCGCAAGAATCGGAGTGCTTGCGATAGAAAGCCCGCGTATTCTGGCTGTGTGATTGATGATAACAAGACTTCTGCCATGAAGACGACCATTGCCTACGAAACGGAAGACGACCGCTGGACGGCCGTACAGGCGCGCGATGCTGGTGCCGACGGCCATTTCGTCTACGCCGTGCGCACCACGGGCGTGTACTGCCAGCCAAGTTCGTCGGCGCGGCTGCCCAAGCGCGAGAACGTGGAGTTCTTCGCCTCGGCCGAAATCGCCGAGGCTGCGGGCTACCGCTGCAGCCGCCGTGCACATGGTGACCAGACCAGTGCGGCAGCCGAGCGCGCAGCATTGGTGGCCCGTGCTTGCCGCATGATTGAAGCATCGGAAACGCCCCCTCAGCTCGATGACCTGGCGAATGAAATCGGCATGAGTCCGTTTCACTTCCATCGACTCTTCAAGGCTGAAACAGGCTTGACGCCCAAGGCATACGCGTCGGCCTATCGCGCCCGCAAGCTGCGCGAAGAACTGAGCAGCCCGAATGCGTCCATTACGAACGCAATCTACGATAGCGGGTTCAACTCAAACAGCCGGTTCTACGAAGCCTCCGACCAGTTGCTGGGCATGCGTGCACGGGATTATCGCTCCGGTGGTGTCGGTGCCGTCATCCGCTTTGCCGTGGGCCAGTGCTCCCTTGGCGCCATTCTGGTTGCGCAGAGCCAGCGCGGCATCTGTGCCATCCTGTTGGGCGACGATCCCGACCGACTGGTGCGCGACCTCCAAGACCAATTCCGCAAGGCGGAGATCGTCGGCTGCGACGGTGAATTCGAGCAATTGATTGCCCAGGTGGTAGGCTTTATCGAAGCGCCTGCGATGGGATTGCACCTGCCGTTGGACGTACAGGGCACCGCTTTCCAGGAGCGCGTCTGGCGCGCGCTGCGCGAGATCCCGCCGGGTACGACCGTGAGCTATGCCGAGATCGCAGAGCGCATCGGTTCGCCCAAGGCGGTACGCGCCGTAGCACAGGCATGTGCCACGAATCATATCGCCGTGGCTATCCCGTGCCACCGCGTCGTGCGGCGTGATGGCGATCTGGCCGGCTACCGCTGGGGCGTTGATCGCAAGCGCGAACTGCTGCGCCGCGAAGCCCAGGTTTGATGGAAAGCTGTCCCATGACTGCGTCCGACACGACCCTCGATCGCCTGAACTGGGTGGACATCGGCCTGCAGCTCGATGCCGAAGGCTATGCCGTGCTGCCCGGCCTGTTGGGAGCCAATGCGGCGCGTGATCTCGCGCAACAGATCTCTGCGTCTGATGTCGATAGAGTGGCTTTGGCATCCAGTGGCCTCGGGCGCGGTGAATTACTGGTCTTCAGCAAGGGCCTGCCGGCGCCGCTCGACCAGTGGCGCACAGCCCTCTATCGTCGCCTGGTCATCATTGCCAACCGTTGGAACGAAACCCTGGGCGTCGATCGTCACTATCCGGCCGAACTGGAAGACTTCTTGCTGCGCAATCGGAAGGCAGGCCAGACGCGGGCGCAATCCCATCTAAGTCGGCTCGGCTTCGAAGATCACGTATCGTTGCATCAGCGCAATGACGGGGAGCAGGTGTTTCCCATGCAGATCGTCGCCGTGCTGTCCGAGCCGGGCGTCGATTTCCAGGGAGGCGAGTTCGTGATGACCGAGCAGCGCCCGCGCATGCAGTCGCGTCCGGCGGTGTTGCCGCTCAGGATTGGCGATGTGGCTGTCATCGCCACGGCGAAACGCCCTTTCAAGGGTACCAAGGGCTACTATCAGGTCAATCTCAAGCACGCCATCAGCCGCGTCCGCATGGGCGAGCGCATCGGACTGGAACTGTCGTTCCACGATGCACCGTGATGCAGAAGGGGCAGTGCACATGCCGACACCGGACAAGACATTCATGCTGATGGGGCCAGATGGCAAGCCGTACTCCAGCGCCATGCCCGGCATCTTCGGGGGCCATCGAGGCGGCAAGTTATACGGCCGCATGGATTGCCGCGCTGCGCTGCAGGCGATTGCCCATGGCGGCTATGTGAAGCATCGCGTTTTCTTTGCCGACGAGGCCACGGCCATCGCTGCCGGCTACAGACCGTGCGCTGTTTGCATGCCCCAGGAATACGCGGCCTGGAAAAAGAACCAGCCTACCGACCCCTCGGGCAGCACCCGAAAGAAGGCGCGCGCATGAGCGCACTACTGCCTATCTCCGCAAGAGCGGACAATCTCATGCCGCACGACCTACCCGAAGCCCGGATTGCCGCAGCAGACTGGCGTGCTATTGAAGACCATCTGGGGCACGATGGCTTCGCGGTACTGCCCTCGCTGTTGACGCCCGCCCAGTGCGAAGAACTTGCGGGCTACTACTTTGAAGAGACGCGCTTTCGTAGCCGCATCGTGATGGAGCGCTACGCCTTCGGCCGAGGCGAGTACAAGTACTTCAGCTACCCGCTGCCCGATATGGTCGGGCGCCTGCGCCAGTCGCTCTACCCCCACCTGGCACCTATTGCCAACCGATGGCACACCGCGATGCGAATCGAGGTGCGTTTTCCCGCGACCCACGACGAGTTTCGGGATGTATGCCACGCCGCCGGCCAGCGGCGGCCCACGCCGCTGCTTCTGCGGTACCAGGCCAGCGACTATTGCTGTCTGCACCAGGACTTGTACGGCGATCACGTCTTTCCGTTCCAAGCGATTTTCCTGCTCAACGAGCCAGGGCGCGACTTCGAGGGTGGCGAGCTGCTACTAAATGAGAACAACCCGAAGCGGCCCGGCCGGGCCGACGTGGTGCCTTTGCGCCGGGGCGATGCCGTGGTGCTGGCCGTCAATTACCGGCCTGTACGTTCAGCGCATGGTTTCTACCGGGCCAATTTGCGCCACGGGGTCAGCCGACTGCACCGGGGGCAGCGGCATACGCTGGGCATCATATTCCACGATGCCAAATGACGTGTTGAATTTGACCCAGCTAAACGCTCCGCGCACAAGCACCACAGCGACCGTCATGAAATTCGTTCATCAAGCCGGAGGGGCCGATGGCGCGGTCAGACACCGCAGTTGATTCGTCAGCGACGATAATGTCACTGCGGAACCTAAGATTGCTGATCGAAAACAGTTGCCTCAAGTCCACGCCCCTCCGGTGCCTAGTGAGTGCCTGTCTTACCGAGAACACAAGAAGCGTGCTCCCTGATAAGCAGGGCTCTTTGAATGTTCTCGCCCCATCGGCAAATTGAAAGCGCGCCGTCGGACGTGACAACGCGGTGACACGGGACAGCTACCGCCAGCTTGTTGCGACGACAGACTTGCTCCACGTTCGCGGCCGCCGAGGAGGACGCGCCAATCAACTGCGCAATAGCGGCAGGCGTGAGGGTCTTACCGGGCGAGCACAGCCTGATCGAGGCCCAGATCATCTGCTCGAAATCTCCCCCTCGGATATCGAGCGGCAAATCGAAGTCTTCGAGTGGGTTCTCAATGCATGCGAGGACTCGCGCCACGACTTCCCGTTGACTGCCTACGGTTGGTTCGAATTCGGCAGTTGGGAAGTCGTGGCACAACTTTCCCATCAACTCCATTGACTCATAGCCGAGATAGATGCCACAAACGCCTCGGACATTGATGGCAATCAAGGCGATGCCCACCGACGTCTCTCGGACGTCAAAGCTGATTCCGTTGTTCATGGCGATCTGTCCGATGCATCAATGCTCAGGTTGGAGGAGTGTGCGCTTCATTAATGGCCTGCTGACCAGAAGGCTGTGCTGCGCATCGGTACAAACGATATGTGCCCAACTGGCGTAGGGCTCTCTGTTTCTTGCGTCTGAATCTTAGATACTTCGAGCGCAAGGATTGGGGCGCCTGGTGCGCCCATCTCCTATCTAAATTCCCGATATCGAGATGCGCATGGAGTTGCTCACACAGCCAATGTGCAATGGGCCGTTCGGCAACCCAACCCAGTGGTTGCATGGATCGGGGCAGCAGGTGGAACTGTCGGTCAGCTACTCCTTCTGACGCCGAGCAATCACCACAACTGCCATTTAAGAGGAAGAAATTAGATGACCGCTACCGGGCTGTCTTGCGCCGTTTGGCTGGTCGTGCCTGACTGTCGCCAAAGGGTCGAGGGTGTGTGAAAACGTATCAGTTCGGCTCGCCGAAGGGCCGGCTGCCTACTAGGCCACGTCGGGCGCGAATCGAAGGGCTACTGTCGGTCCACCGCCCAAAAGGAACGAGTGCACCCACTCTGCGGGATCCGGCGAAAGACCAGGATGTTCTTCCTTCAGGTATGACCGTCTTGGACATAGATATCGAATCCCGTCGTGAATCGTTAATTGCGCAAATTCCCCAACCTACGCAACAGAATCTGTATTCGTGGAATACAGCGCAGGAGCTGTATTTCATCTCTACATCCTAAAGGATGTCCTTTGTCCGCAATCGTGGCCGCTTCTGAACGCTCAGGCATGTCTCGGGAAGCAGAACTAATGCCGCACCAAACAGCCGCACGCGTATTCCTTCCTCACCCGGCGCCTGAGCGCGCTCGTCATCATGGCCAAACTTCCACCCTTGCGAGCATACGGCGTCGCGAAGCGACGACAGTGTGGGTGAAATATTTTTTGGCAGTTAATCGCATTTTTAGATCCAATCTGTACCACCGTACTACAACAAATGAGGCAACTGGGTGAAAACAAAGGAATGACTCAACCGAATCCAAGTCATTGTTTTTTCTATGTTTCTATTAGAAATCGACAGTAAATGATATCTTTTAGTCACTTTGCATCGCATCATACCCAGATTCAATGCGTAGCAGTCTGCCGCCTTCTCCAACAAAGATGTTTGTCCCGCGTTGGAATTTCCCAATGCCTTGTCACGGCACCGATTGCATGGGCCTATATTTTCAGTGTCGTGCCGAATGCCGTTTCGTAGGCCTGAATCTGCTCAGTCTCGCTGAAATTTGAAAGTCCCTCGTCTACGGCAAAGTCCTTCATCTCCGGTCCGGTAATCACGGCGACAGTCATGGCGCTCATTCGCGAACGCATCGCTCAATGGAGCGCGAGCCGAATCGCTCGGGGCGACCTGGCCATCTGCTACGGCTACCAGCGCTTTGATACCACGGCCATGGCCATAGTCATCGTGATCCTGATTGCACTGGTCACCGTGGTGCAGGCAGTCGGAGACCGTGTGGTGCGGCGACTTCGCGAGCGGTAGCCACCATCACTAAGTCGATCGACCTGCGCGCACGCACCGAAATGGGCGCGGTGCGAGCAATACGCGTAAGCGCCGATGCTGTTGCTGTCGTACTGGAGCAGCAGCGGCACCAAGCGGCGAGCCCCGATAGCGCCACGAACCAGATCCGGAAGGCGTCGGCGCCCCAGGAGAAACTAGCTCCATGCGCGCCGTGGCTTACCGCGACCGCGCCTTTTTTCTGACTACGCGCGGCTTGGTATGCAAGGTTTGCGGATGTCATGCCGAGCGCAGTAATATCCGACCCGCCGTCGGTGTGCGTTTGCTGTGCGTACGGCGTGCGACCAGGGCGCAAACCGCCAGCGTTCCAGCCAGTACACCGAGAGACGACGAGGTGTGCCCGTGAGATGAAAATCCCGTCGCGAAGGCGACGGCGGCCATTTCCAGCTTGCGACCGAGTTTGTGATTGCGTGTCATAGCGGTTACCGCCCTTCCCCTGCGCTTGTTCAAGGTGGCCCGGCTCTCAATGCCGCGCCACCGACCGTGGATTTCAGTACTCAGTCACCGGCGCATGGACCGGAGCGATCGACTCATGCAGGGTTGCGGTACGTTGCGCGGCCTTGTGCACCATCGTGTAGGCGTAGTCGATGCCCATGCCGTAGGCGCCCGAGTGTTCCTTGGCCAGACCCGTCACCGCGTCGTACGTTTCCTTGTTCTTCCAGTCGCGCTGCCATTCGAGCAGCACCTGCTGCCAGGTCACCGGCACCACGCCAGCCTGGATCATGCGTTGCATGGCGTAGTCGTGCGCTTCCTTGGTCGTGCCACCCGAGGCATCGGCCACCATATAGATCTCGTAGTCGCCCTCGAGCATTGCGCTCAGCGCGAACGTGGTGTTGCAGACCTCGGTCCACAGGCCGGCCACGACAATCTTCTTGCGGCCATTGGCGGCCAGCGCGTCGCGCACCTTCTGGTCGTCCCACGAGTTCATCGAGGTACGTTCGAGCGTTTGCTTGCCGGGGAAGACGTCAAGGATCTCGGGGTAGGTGTAGCCGGAGAACGAATCGCTTTCCACCGTGGTGATGGTGGTCGGCACGTCGAAGATCTTGGCTGCCTTGGCCAGGCCCACCACGTTGTTCTTCATGGTCTGGCGGTCCATCGACTGCACGCCGAAGGCCATCTGCGGCTGGTGGTCGATGATGATCAGCTGGCTGTTGCGCGGGGTCAGGACTTGCAGCTTGGCGTTCGACATGGTGCTCTCCGGTATAAAAAATGATTCAATAAGTTTGAGGTTATGCTGGCAGCGCTGGCTTCGCTTGTTTGCGCCGCTTCGTTGGCGTCGCTGCGTTGTTGCGCTGTCCATGTGCAGAACTATAGCGATGGCAAACCCGGAGAAAGTGGGCTATTGCTGTCAATGTTATTCAACTTAATTGAATAACTAGACTTCAGCATAAATACCCCTGCCAGTAGTCGTAGCGTGAATGCAAAGATGGCAGTTGAACGAGCCATGGCGAGGAACGTCTGCGTGGCACGGCATCTATCGCCCTCCCGACCCGGAGTTCCATGACCAGTTCTTATTGCCGTCTGACGTGTCACAAGCTCCTTGCACCTGGCGAGGACGCCAATTCATGGATGTCACTGGGCGTCAGGATGGCGCGTGGTGCGCCGCGTCGGACAGCGTTGAGCATGGCGTCGCCAATGATGGCGGTAGTCAGTACGCTGTCCGGCGAGACACGGCGCATCAGGGCGAGCAACGGTTTGAGCACCACATACATCCACCGATACGAGCGCGTTCGCGACTGAATGCCGGCTTCGGCAATGATCGCCGAGGGCCGGAAGATAGCCACACGATGGAACGGCAAGCGCCGCAAGGCGTTCTCGGTCTGGCCGCGAACGCGGGCCCACATTGAGCGGCCCGTCTCGCTGCTGTCTGCGCCGGCGCCGGACACGTACACCATGGTCATGCGCGGATTGCGGGCCAGCAACCGGTGCGCGACGTGTAGCGTGAGGTCGTAGGTCACCGCGCGGTAGGCTTTCTCCGCCATGCCGAACGAGGAAACGCCCGCGCAGAAGAAGCAGGCATCGACATTGGCGAACACGTCGCCCGCCGCTCGGAAATCCCCAAGATCCGGCACGATGACGGCGTGGAGTCGCGGATCGTCGTAGCCTTGCAGCGGACGCCGGCCAATCACGATGATCTCGGTGACGTCTTTGGCCCTCAAGCACGCGCGCAGCACGCCCTGGCCCACCATGCCGCTTGCTCCAATCAGGACAACGCGCATGGCGACCTCACTCCACCGGCCAGGCAGGCGATGCGGCACCGAAGTCCGCCGCAATCGTTACCGGCTGCCAACGCTGCATGGCTTCGCGGCGCCCCTGCTCTTCTGCTTCCACCACCTGCCAGGCATCGGACCCCAGCACCAGTCGCGCGGGCACATTTGCCCGCGATGCAAGCCCGACGATCAGCATCGCGATGCGCTCGGGGTCGCCCACTTCGTGGCCGACATAGGCGTCGATCAGTGCCTTGAAGGCCCCCAGCGATGCCTGGTAGTCATGCGGCAGATCTTCAAGCGTCGAGCGTGCCTCGTGCCCCCACTCGGTACGCATGCCGCCGGGCTCCAGCGTGCAGATGCGGATCCCGAAGGGCGCGACTTCCTTGCCCACCACATCGCTGAAGCCGCCCACCGCCCACTTGGCTGCCTGATAGGCCGACAGACCCGGGCTGCTCACGCGTCCGCCGGCTGACGACACCTGAAAGATATGGCCGCTGCCCTGCGCACGCATCACGGGAATCGCAGCGCGGGTGAGGTTCACCACGCCAAAAAGATTGGTGTCGATCTGGGCGCGGAAGTCGTCGGCCGGCATGTATTCGAATGGCTGGATATGGCCGTAGCCGGCATTGTTGACAAGCACATCGAGCCGTCCAAAGCGGTGCACCGCTTCCGACACGGCATCGTGCGCCTGCCTTTCGTTGGTGACGTCCAGTTCGAACGTGGCCAGTTGCTCGCCGTAGCGCGCCTGCAGATCGGCCAGCCGCGCCGTGTTGCGTGCGGTGGCCAGGACCCTGGCGCCATCGCGCAGCGCGGTCTCGAGAATGGTGCGCCCCAAACCGCGCGCTGCACCGGTAATCAGCCAGACTTTGGTCATGATGCTTTACCTCTTTATCCTTACGAATTCGCCATCCTGGCGAATGGAATGCGGGGAATCCCCATTCATGCCGGGTCGCCCGCCTGTCTCGGCGTTGCTTCGTCGCCGCTCACTCGGGCATGAACCCGCGTTTGTCCTTGAACATCACGGACTCGGCCAACTCCCTTTGCGCCTTCAACGCTTCCAGGCTCCGGGTGTAGCCGGCTTCCAACACTGCATAGGCATCCGCACCCAGCACCGTGCGCAACGGTGGATCCTGCATCTGGCTCATCGCATAGATGGCGCCGGCCATCTTCACGGGATCGCCCGAGGCTTGGTCATCGCCTTCCTGAGCAATCCAGCGACGTAGCTTGCCAACCGCACTGTCCTTGTAGGCGTCAATCTCCTGCGTCCAGCGGATGTTGGCCACGAAGCCCGTCTTGATGGAACCCGGTTCGATGATGATCGTCTTGATGCCAAACTCGGCAATCTCCTGGCTCATCGCCTCGGCAAAGCCTTCGAGGCCGAACTTCGCCGCGTGATACAGGGCGCCGCTGGGAAAGCCGGCCCGTCCCCCGACACTGCTGACATGGATGAATGTGCCATGTCTCCTCGCCCGGAAGGCCCCGACAAACGCACGCGTCACGTGGATGGGCCCGAGCAGGTTGAGCGCGATCTGCTGCTGGACCTCGGCCTCGCTCGCCTCTTCCACCGCGCCGATGACCGCGCCACCGGCGTTGTTGACCACCACGTCGATATCGGGATGGCGTGCCGCCGCGGCCTGAACCTGGTCAGGGTCCGTCACGTCGACCGCTTCCACTTCGAGCAGGCCCGGGTAAGCCTGCTGCAACGCATGCATCGCCTCGATGCGACGCACGGACGCCACCACGGGATGTCCCTGCGCCAGCACTTTCTCCGTCAGAGCAAGCCCCAGACCCCCGGACGCGCCGGTGATGAACCACTTCTGAATCGACATGCTGCACTCCTTAAATTTAATGATTGCGTACTCACTCATCTATCTCCGAAATTTTTTAGGCGCTCAACGACTTCCAGAGTAGATGAAAACCAAGCTCCCGATGGCGTTCGGCGCCCTCGGGATACTTGTTCACATAGTCGATGGTTGTGTCGGCGAGACTCTCGATAACCGAGGTCAGCAGCTCGATCGGCGCATCCACCACCACACCCTCGCGCACCGCCACCTCGATCATTCGGGAGATGGGCAGGAACTCCGCCATCCCCTTGATCCGTGTCTCGTCCAGCACCAGCCCCGATGCCGCAAGCCGCGAAAGCGACGCGCGCTGCGCCGCGTTGTTCAGCCCCCACCCGACATAGCGCTGGAAAAGGTGCGCCATGCGCTGTCGGTAGTCGGCCTCGTGTGGGTAATCCGGCATGATCGCTTCCGCCAGGCCTTGTTTAAGGTGCAGATAAAGCTCCTGGAAGAGCGCTTCCTTGTTCTCGAAATAGGTGAACAACGTGCCTTCGGCAACGCCCGCGCTGCGCGCAATGCTTGCCGTCGTGGCCTGTACGCCATGCTCAGCGACGGCGCGGGCTGCCGAAAGCAACAAGGCGCTGCGCTTTTCAGGACTGAGAGGACGTGCCATGACTACGATCAAATAAAGACTGATTACGCACTCAATTATAGTGACCTTTCGATAAAAGACAACGGCTGCGGGTAGGAATTCTGCCCCCCTCTCAACAACACTGCGAAGACCAACGTTGCGTGACAGACATGATCGAGAACCGCCGTTGCACTGCGTGGTATGGACTTCGCCCAAATGGGCCGATTCCAGCTTGCATCTTCTCGTGCTGCCTCATATGGAGGCGGCGGATGATGTCGTGTCCGACGCCGGCGCACGCGTACGCACGAACGCCGCAGCAAGCGCCGAAGCCACCGCTGCCGCAATCGCGCCCAGCAGGAACGCCAGACGGTAGCCGCCGTTGAGCGCGGAAATGGCATCTGCTCCCATGGCGGCGAGACCATTGGTACGTATGGCCGCCAGACTCGCCAGGACAGCCAGGCCCAGCGCGCCGCCCATCATGAACGACGTGTTGACCATGCCCGAGGCCAGACCGGACTCATCGGGCGCAACGTCACTCATGGCGGCCAGCAGCACCGGATTGAATGCCACCCCGGCGCCCAGGCCCAACAGCACCATGCCTGGCAGGATGTCCGGCAGGAAGCTGCCGTCGACGGGCGCTCTCGCAAACAGCACCAGTCCGGCTGCCGCCATCAACAGGCCTGCCGAGAGCGGTGCGCGAATGCCAAATCGCATCACGATCCTCGCCGACAGCCCAAGCGAGAACGCCGCCATGATCAGATTGGCCGGCAGGAACGCCAACCCCACCTGCATCGCGCTGTAGTGCAGCACGCGCTGCATATACAACGCAGAGATAAAGAACCACGCAAACAGCGCAGCCGCCCACAGCACGCCCACCACGTTCGCCGTGGCGACATTGCGAAGCGCAAACATCCGCAACCGCATCAACGGATGCGGCACCCGCGATTCGATGACGAGGAAGGCCAGCATCAGCACAATGGCAGCACCCAGCTGGACGAGCGTCTGCGTGGAGGTCCAGCCGGCCTCGTTGCCATGCACGATCGCGTACACCGCCAGCATCAACGATGCGGTGACAGTGATGGCACCGGCCACGTCCAGCCTGGACCGCTCGGTCGGCGGCTTGCCCGCCGGCAGAAGCATCACGCATCCCGCGTAGACCACGGCGCCAATCGGCAGATTGACCAGGAAGATCCAATGCCAGCTCCATGTACTGGTCAGCAGCCCGCCCAACAGTACGCCAACGCTGCCGCCGCCTCCGCCCACGAACCCGTAGATGCCCATCGCCTTGGCACGGTCCTCCGGCGAGGTGAACAGATTCATGATGAGCGACAGCGACACCGCCGACACGACTGCCCCGCCCAGCCCTTGTATGGCACGCGCCGCGATCAGCACCTCCTGCGAATTTGCAAGCCCGCAGGCCGCCGACGCCAGCACGAACACCGCGATGCCCGCCAGGAAAAGGCGCCGATGGCCAAACAGGTCGCCGAGCCGGCCACCCAGCAGCAGGAAGCCGCCAAAGGTGAGCATATAGGCATTGACCACCCAGACGAGCGAGGTTTCCGTGAAGCCCAGATCCGCGCGAATGGACGGCAGTGCAACGTTCACAATGGTCGTATCCAGGACGATCATCAGCACGCCCAGACAGAGAACGACGAGGGCAAGCCAGCGTCTGCGTTCGTCGATGCCATGCGTCATTGCACTGCTCCCCGTTGGTTGCCACCAGCGCAACGCTGTGCGGCGGATGGATGATGGGCGCGGCTCAGTCAAGGATGCCCCTGGCACGCAGTTCACGGCCAATGCGTGCGATTTCGCGCTCGCCCTCGAACAGCGCCGCGTCGCTCGTATGCACCGAGTAGTGGCCGACCCGCAGTGCATGGGGATGTGGGATGGCCGACCCGAGGACAAAGCGCGTGTCGGTGACCGCCTCGAGTTCGATGGCCGCATCGGATCGATCGAACACGGCCAGTACTCCCTTGTCGATGGTCTCCGGACTGCACAGGCTACCATCCATCACGGCGATCCAGCCTACCAGAAAGCCCTTGGGCGGCTGATAGGTCCAGCGTTGGCCCGCCTTGAGCTGGACATCGAAGTAGTGAATGCCCGCTGGCGCATCGATCGGGCTCACCGCATCGCCGCTGCGGCCGATCAGCACGCGTGCGGGACCATCCGACGGGATATCGCCGGCCGAGAGATGCTGGCTGAACGCCGGCGCCAGTTCGCGCTTGGGCGGCAGGGCTACCCACAGTTGGAAGGCCTTGACCGGCGGCGTGACGGAGCCGGCGTGCCAGACGCCGCGCCCGGCGCTCATCCATTCCACATCGCCCGCGACCATGGTGCCTTCATGGCCAAGGGACTCGAAGAATCGGCCTTCGCCCTTTATTGCCAGCGTCAACGTGGCAATGCCCGAGTGCGGATGCCAGCCAAAGCCCCGCTGGCCCAACCCCTCCTGCGAATCGATCAGGTCCAGGAACACGAATGGCTTGATCCGTTCGCCAACGTCGGCGGGACTAACCATGCGGACGACGGGCCCATGTGCGTGGCCGCGCGTTCGAAACACGATGTGACGCCCCACCGCGCGATGCGCGCCTGGCGGCGTTCGAAAAACGGTACTCATGGGATGCACTCCACGTGATGTTGTTGTAGCGGCCACTGCGGCAGGAAACTGGCCGTCCCGTTGGCAAGGCCGGGGCGAGGTTTTCGCATCGCCCCGGAACACGTGAGAGAAGACTCGACTCATGTATCGCTCCGTTTCGCAAAGGGACGGCTTCAGGTCCGGCTTGCCGTGCGTCAGGCAGCGGCGGCGGTGGCGAAGTGCTCCGCTGCCCAGGGCTCGAACTTCGTGGGCTGCCGACCCGCAACCTTGTTGGCAAGCGCAATGGCTTCGAGCGAATCCGGCCCGAGATATGTGTGCGCCTCGAAGTAGGCAAGCATGGCCGCAATGCCGTCGGCGCCCGGGAACCATCCGGCAAACACGTCGCGCGGCACATGCTTGTACGAGACGTTGTTCCCCTGACGGTTAAGGATGGCGATGATCTCGTTGAAGCTCAGGAAGTCGCCGACGAGCGGCAAGTGCTGGCCGTGCCCCGCGATGTCTGGCTGGCCGAACGCACCGGCCACGAGGCGGCCCAGCTCCGTGATATCGCCCATATGGATGACCCTGCGTTCGGGGTCAAGCGGCAACGCCCAGCCGGTAGTGCCGTCCGCCTGCTTCTGCGGGCCCATGGCGCCGATCAGGTTCTGGTAGTAGAACGGCGCGATCACGAATGTGTGATGTGTGAATCCGGCGCCAGAGACAATCTGCTCCACTTTCGCCTTGTCGGTGAAATGCGGGACATCGATCTTGCCGCGGCTGATCTTCTCGACATCGGGAAGCGTCGACCAGATGAAGTGCTGCACGCCCGCCGCCTTGGCCACATTGACCGCGGCAACGGCCTGCCTGATTTCGTCCGTACCCGCCTCCCAGGCATTGGTGACCACGAATGCTCCATACGCGCCGGCGAAGGCGGCTTCGAGCGTTTCGGGTCGATTGAAATCCGCCTGGACGATTTCGTCAGCCAGGTTCGGATGCTTCGACGGATTGCGCGTGAGCGCGCGGACCTTGAATTGGCCGCTGGCCTGCAGCGCGCGCACAACCGCGCCACCCTGATGGCCGGTGGCGCCGACAACTGCGATGATTCTCTTGCCAGACATGAAGTTTCTCCTGTGAGGGTTGGGGCGTCGTGGCCTTACGCCGCGAGCGCGGCCGTATCCTTCTTTGCCGAAGCGATCGCGCCGCTGCGCGCATCGGCGCCCATTGCCACGCCTTCCGCGCGGATGAACGTGATATCGGTGATACCGAGGAAGCCGAAGGCGGCCTTGAGGTAGGTTTCCTGATGATCGAAGGCGGCGGCAGCGGAGCCTTCGCTGTAGACGCCTCCGCGCGACGAGGCGATGATCAGCTTCTTGCCGCCGCACAGGCCGACCGGGCCATGCTCGCCATAGCGGAAGGTCTTCCCCGCCACCGAGATGCGATCGATCCATGCCTTCAACTGGGAGGGCACGCCGAGGTTGTACATCGGTGCGCCGATGACGACGATGTCGGCCGCCAGGAATTCGTCCAGCGCGTTCTGGCCCATTGCCACATCGGCCTGCAACGCATCGTCGATCGGCGCACCTTGCGCCGCGGCGAGATGCGCGGCCGTCAGGTGCCCGATCGGCGTGGCGGCGAGGTCAAGGCGGGAAATCGCCAGCCCGGACTGACGGCCCGTGAAGGTGGCAACCACGTCGGCGGACAGGTCGCGGCTGACCGAGCCTTGACCGAGGATGCTGGAATCTACGTGCAGGAGTTGCATGAGGGTGTTCTCCGAACGGGACGTGCCCGAGGGGTTGTTTCGGCTGAGACAGGACGTCTGCAGACTGCGTGAATCCAGTATGGCGATGGAAATGGCTCTGCACTAGACAGTAGAATCGGATTGGATTCGTCCATTTTTGGAGAGACCTCATGATCGATCTCAATGACCTCGCGCTGTTTGTGCAGGTCGTGCGCGCAGGGAGCTTCTCCGAGGCGGCCCGGCGGCTGCACATGCCGGCGAATACGCTGAGCCGCCGCATCGATCAGCTCGAGGGCCAGCTCGGCACACGGCTGCTGCATCGATCGACACGCAAGCTGTCGCTGAGTACGGAAGGCCAGACGATGTTCGAACGGTATGCGCCAGCGCTTGACCAGATCCTGGAGATCGGACGGTTGCACGGCGATGCGCAGGCGCCGTCCGGGTCCGTGCGCATCGCGGCGATGGCCGGTCTTTTCGAGATCCTGCCGATCACATGGCTGACCGAGTTCTACGCGCGCTTTCCGCAGATCAGCATCGAGTTCCTGCTCGACGACACGCCGACCGACCTGATTGGCGAACGCATCGACCTGGCGGTGCGGATGGGCGTGGAAACCAGCAGCGGATTCAAGGTGCGCAGGCTTGGGCCGAGTTCGATGATCCTCGCCGCTAGCCCGGCCTATCTGAAGCGGCGCCCGGCGCCGCGCACGCTGCGCGAACTCGCGGCACATGACTGCCTGACGATTTCGAATCGCCAGGGCCGCAGCACGTGGCGCCTGCAAGGCCCGCGCGGCAGCCAGGAAGTGCCGATCAACAGCCGCTTCGCGGTCAACGACATGCGCGTGCTGGCACAAGCCTGCGAGGCGGGATTGGGGATTGCGCTGCTACCGCAGCTGATGGCTGAGCCGGTGATCGATCAGGGAAAGCTGGTGCACGTGCTGCCGACGTATCGGCGCACGAGCCCCGGCCTTGGCCTGCAACTCGTCTACACGAGCCGGCCGCCACTGCCGCCAGCTGTCTCCGCGGTGGCGGACTTTCTTTCGGCTAAGCTGGGAGAGTCGGTGCCCGCGCACGGATAGCATGACGCCAGCCGCTGACATGGCGTCGCGGCACCGATCGCATTCAATCCCAGTCCGGGGCCAGGCCCGGTGGATCCACGATACGTCCGCCAGGGCCTGACGCCAGCGCGAAGATCAGCGCCATCTCGTCCTCGGACAGTTCAAAATCGAAGACCGACGCATTGGCGCGCAACCGATCGGGCCGCGTTGTTCGCGACAAAGCCACCACACCGTCCTGCTGAACCAGCCAGCGCAGGACGATCTGCGAGACTTCACGCTGGTGACGACCGGCAATGAACTGCAGCACCGGCTCGGCAAAGACGCGTCCAACCGCCATTGCGCAATAGGCCGTCACGGACAAGCCAGCGTCACGCGTGGCCGCGACCAGCCGCTGCTGGTCCAGATAGGGGTGGTACTCGAACTGATTCGTCGCCAGAGGCCGGGCGGACAGCGCCGTGGCCTGCGCAAGGAGCGCACGATTGAAATTGCTCACCCCGATGTGCCGGACCTTACCCGCCGCGACCAGATCGTTCAGCACCCCGAGCTGATCGGCGAGCGGCACGCTGCTGTCCGGCCAGTGCAAGAGCAGCATGTCGATATAGTCGGTGCGCAGCTTCCGCAAGCTCTCGTCGACAGACGGCGCAAACCGGGATCGCGCGTAGTTGCCGACCCATACCTTGGTGGTGACGAATACTTCCGCCCGGGGCACGCCGGACCTCAGAATGCCCTGCCCGACGTCATACTCGTTGCCGTACATCTGGGCCGTGTCGATATGCCGGAACCCGGCATGCAGCGCGGCGGCGACGATGTCGGACAGCCCGTCGCCACGCATGCCATACGTACCGAGCCCGATGGACGGAATGCGGGCGCCGTTGGCGAGTACCGCGCCCGATGACGAGCCGCTCATCTCGCCGCAGTCCATCAGGCCGTGCGCGGCCGCACGCGGCGCGCATCCAGGCTGAGCTTCGTTGCGCCAAAGGCCGCGATCTGCAGCAGGCCGCCCACGATCATGAAGTTCTTCAGGAAGTGGATCATCTGGTTCTGATCCGCGAAGTTGTTGTGGAAGAAGACGGCCGTGGCCACTGTAAATGCCGCCATCCAGAGCGCGACGAGCTGCGTACGGTATCCGACGAGCAGCAGCAGTCCGCCGCCGACTTCCGTCGCAACGGCGATCGCATAGCCAAGCACCGGCAGCGGCAAGCCCACCGCCGAGATGTAGCCCTGGGTGGCCGCCGGTGTGCCCAGCTTGCCCAGTCCGCTCATGATGAATACCGCGGCAATCAGGATTCGGCCAACTGTGGCAATGGTTTGTGAATACTTTGTCATGTCTGTTTCCTTCGCAAGTTAAGAGTGGTTCCTCGAACCGTTGCGCGAAATTTCTCATGCTTGACACCCCATGAATAGCCGTTATATTTCGATACGTTCCATCTCTCCGGCAGATAGGTATCGATAGGATCACCATGCTTGATGGCGTAACGTTGGACCAGCTTCGGGCGTTCGTCGCCACCGTCGACGAGGGCAGTTTCTCCGCCGCCGCGAGGAAGCTTTTTCGGGCGCAATCCATGGTGAGCAGCCTGGTGGCCGACCTGGAAGCACAGCTGTGCGTGCCGCTGTTCGACCGCAGCCGCCGCTACCCCCAACTGACTGCCGAAGGCATCATCCTGCTGGCCGATGCGCGTGGCGTACTCGGTGGGATCAGCGGGATGAAGGCCCGCGCCAAAGGGATTGCAAAGGGCCTGGAGCCGGAGCTCTCGGTCGTCGTCGATGTGTTTTTCCCGATCGACACCGTCACCGCCGTGGCAACGGCGTTCCAGACGCGATTTCCGGAGGTGCCGCTTCGGCTTTACGTCGAGGCACTCGGCAGCGCCTATCAACCTGTCCTCGACGGCAGGGCCTCTGTCGGCATCGTCGGTTCGCTGCCATCCCTGCCCCCCGATCTTTCCGCTGAACGGCTCGGCAGTGTCGCCTTCCTGATGGTGGCAGCCAGTCACCATCCGCTTGCGGCAATCGATGGCCCGATTGCCAAGGATGAATTGGCACGCCACACACAACTCGTGCTCACGGATCGATCGGAGCTTTCCGCCGGATGGCAGCACGGTATTTTCTCCAGCCTGACGTGGCGGCTGGCGGATCTGTTCGCCAAGCATGAATTCCTGCTGGGCGGCCTTGGCTGGGGAGGCATGCCCCTGCATGTCGTCAAGGACGACATCGATGCCGGCCGTCTGGTGGCACTTCAGATCGACGACGTCCCTCCAGGCGGTCTCAACCTGCAGATGTCGGCCGTCTACCCCACGGCATCGCCCCCAGGACCCGCTGGCCGGTGGTTTATCGAGCAAGTCCGCACTTACCCGTCGAGCGGTCCTGGCGCCGCATCGAGTGCCAACGATTAATATTTTACGTTCGTACAGTATAATACTTGCACGTAGCAATTCGCTCGCATGCAGGAGAACACCATGCTTCAACTTCGCCCGTGGACTTCCCTCGATGGCGCCAATCTTGGCTGGCTCAATGCGAAACACCATTTCGCAGTTGGCCCGGATGGCAATCCCCAACACACCGCGCTTGGCGCCCTGGTCGTCTGGAACGACGACGAGATCGCACCGGGCACCGGCTTCCCGTTCCACGGCCATCGGGACATGGAGATCGTCACCTATGTCCGCGAAGGCTTGCTCGAACATCAGGACACGCTGGGCAGCCGTGGACAGATCACCGCTGGGAACGTCCAGGCATTCAGCGCAGGCAGCGGCATTCGGCACGCCGAATACAACGCCGGAGAGTCGCCCCTGAAGCTGTTCCAGATCTGGCTGCGTCCAAATCAATCCGGGATCGAGCCACGCTGGGCGACCAAGCCTTTCCCGAAGTCTGACCGAGGCGGCCGGCTCGTGCCATTGGCAAGCGGCTTCGCCGATGACCTTGAGGCATTGCCGATCCAGGCGAACGCTCGCGTACTGGGCGCGCTGCTGCTCGCTGGGCAGTCGGTGTCCTACGCCATCTCTCCGACACGCCATGCCTATCTGGTCGCCACCACCGGATCGCTCGACGTCAACGGCATGGCGTTGAGCGCGCGCGATGGCATTGCGATTACCGGGGAGCAAGAGATTCGGATTCTCGCCCTGGAAGACGCCGAACTCGTCCTGGTCGACGCTGGCTGATGCCTTCCGGCTCGCGCGGAAGGGACCAGCCTCCGCGCTTCAACGAACCGGGACTGCCTCATTGCCGCCCGACTCACCGGCAGCGGCAGCATCTCCCGGCAGCGCAAATACGTAGGGCCCGACTCTGAGAATCGCCAGCGTACCGACCCCCAGCGCCGCAATGAAGCCGACGATGACCACACTATATGTATGTGCCGCGTCGTACGACAGGCCAAGCAAGTAGGTCCCCAACGCGCCGCCCCATGCCCACGTGACCCAGATGGCACCGGTCACGCTGCCGAAAGACCCGATCGGAAAGTACCTGCTGACGAGGAAGGTCAGAATATCGCCCTCCGCTCCCGCGGCAATGCCAACCATGACCGCTGCGAGCGTCATGATGAGGACCGACTCCGCGCCGATCAAAAGGCCCATGCCGATCATGGCCAACACGAAGACGCCCGCCGCCACGTAAGGCGCGAAGATGCGATCCATGATGTAGCCAGCGGCCAGCCGTGCAAGCAGCGAACCGATGCCAACGGCCGAGAGCATGCCTGCTGCCACCGTAGGCGAATGGCCGCGATCCGTTGCGATCGGCACCAGTTGGGAAATGATGCCGAAGGTTGCGACAGAGACCGTAAAGATGGACACCGCGATCAACCAGAACGGCTTGCTGGTCTTCACGATTTCGGACAACGGCGCGGCTTCGTGGAGCGAATCAACTCGCTGCGCTTCGCTTCCCGATAGTTGGGCAACGGTGCCTGGCGCGGTCGGCAGCCGCACCCACAACGCCAGCGCCACGAGCGGCACAACAGTGACAATGAGGGCGACTCCCCAGTAGCCACCACGCCAGCCGAAGCGAGAGAGCAGGAAGTTCGCGTACAACGGCATCAGCGCAGCGCCAATGCCCGTGCCGGCATTCACCAGGCCCAGCGCCAGCCCACGCTTGCGGTCGAACCATCTGCAGATGGCCGTCGCATACGGCAGGACGGTGGCAGCGGAGCCAAAGAAGCCCATCACCGCGAAGGCCGCAATAAAGTAGTCGAGCCGGGCCGGTAACAACGGAACCAGAGCGATGGCGCCGCCAAACATCATCACGTAGATTGCCGTCACCTTGCGCAGCCCGAATCGGTCGATGGCCAGCCCAAGCGTCAGGGACCCGACACCGGAAGCGAGCGCAAACGCCGTCAGCCCCAGCGCCACCGATGCGCGCGACCATCCAAACTCCGCGCCGATCGACTTGGCAAATACCCCGAACATATAGACGCCGACAACCCCCGCGCCCACGGCCACACTGAGCGCGCCGGCCACTACGTTCCACCATCGGTTGACAGGTTGCGTGAACATGAATCTTTCCTCCAGGTTGATACCGTTTGTGTTCGCATGCGGGAGTCTTTCCGTTAGAACTTGTGACGAATGCCGACCATGACCCCGGTTTGATCGACGCCAGGCGCAGGATTCGAGGCGCCGGGCAGTGCGCCGCCGTCCACCGTGATCGTTGAATCGCGCTGGTTGAACACGTGGCCAGCGGTGATGTACAGGCTCGATCGCTTCGAGAACAGATAGGACGCCCTGGCAGCGATCACCGACGCGCCCAATTGCGTGCCGCTGACGGCCAGATGGCCGTACTGCAGGTCCAGGGAAATCTGGGCGACGGGAAGGTAAGTGCCGCCTATCCACCAGTAGTCACTGGTCTTGTTGACGACACCCGGCGCAACGACGCCATGGTTGATCCGGTGCTCGAAGCCCGCGCCCACCGTTGCGGTGCCAAACTTGACGTATCCGTTGATCAGTTCGCGCGTGTCGGTCTGCGAGCTGTTCGGCAATGGCGAACCCGTTCCGCCCCCGCCATAGTTTCGATCGAAGGCCCCGGCCACGCCCCATGTCTGGGTGTCGTACTTGAGCTGAAAGGACAGCGCCTTGCAGGCCCGATAGTCGTTCGGTGATTCTCCCGCACAGCCACCGGCCGCCGATGGCGCCACGGCATCCCGCCCGAGCGAATAGGTCGCCGCGACCGTGAAGGCGCCCAATGTCAGCGTGTAGTCAATGGCATTGTCAACACGTGCCTGCGCCAAATAGTTGTCAAGCAACCCTGCCGCGAAGATGTTCGGGCCCATGGTGTCGCCAATCATCGACCAGTAAATCTGCGAGTACAGGCGCCCAACCGAGACCGCGCCCCACGGCCCGACCAGCCCGACATACGCTTGCCGGCCGAACAGCCGCCCGCTCTGGTTCGCCGAACCGGTGTCCGGTGCAAAGCCGGATTCCAGCACGAAGATCGACTTGTACCCGCTCCCCAGGTCCTCGATCCCGCGCAGTCCCCAGCGCGATGGGTACGAGCCGGTCAGCGACGGCATGCGCACCACGCCATTTTTCTGGGCTCCCACGTTGTTGACGTACTCGATGCCGGTGTCGATCAGGCCGTAGAGCATCAGCCCCGGCGCGAGTTGCCCCCCGTCATAGGCACTTGCGCCACTGCAGATGGCCGCCGCCGCAATCGCCAACCCCCATCGTGCAGCCCTCTTTTGACACCGGACATGACGCCGGCTTGCCTCTCCTTTCATCTCCTCGCTCCTCCGTCCGTGGATTGCATATTTATCTTCCATGGAAGATTGATAGACGAGAAATACGAAGTCAATGCACCTGGCTTACTGATTTTCCCGGATGCTGTCGAGCGTTCATCACATCCTATAAGGCAAAATAGACTTAAATCCAAGCGCATGGCGGCGTCGCGGGTGAGTTTGGTGTTTTCCCTACCTCGACACTCACACTCCTTCTTTATATTCTTCCGTGGAAGCTGTTTTACGAACGGATCAATCAAGGACGTCGCCGATGCGACGAAAGTAAGGCCTGTCGATCCGAGTGGTTGTTGGACCGCATCCATGGCACAAGACCGCGACCGACCGTCGGAGCCGGCAGGCCGGGATGCAAAGTGCAGAAGGAAACTTATGAATGAGTCCCCCGGCTTTACCTGGCATGACGACTTCTCGATCGACCATCGTGCGATGGACGACACCCATAGGGAATTCGTGGAATGCGTCAACGACCTGCTGAACGTTGCCGACGTGGAGCTTGGCACGGCGCTGCGGCGCTTCATCGAGCATGCGCATCGCCACTTCGCGGAAGAGGACGATGCGATGCGCGACACCGCCTATGGCTCGTCCGGCTGCCACGTTGACGAGCACGCCGCCGTTCTCCAATCCGCCGCCGACGTGCAGGCCATGCTGGAAAAGGGAAGGCCCGACGTGGTGCGTGCCTTCGCCCGAGCGCTGGCCGACTGGTTTCCAGAGCACGTGCGCATCATGGATCAAGGGCTGGCGCGCTGGCTGATTCAACGGCAACTTGGCGGCGCACCAATCAAGCTGCAGCCGCGTCGCGCATTGGCTCTCTGAATTTTTTTGCCATTACGTCTTCCACGGAAGATATTTGGAATGGAAATGAATACTTTGCTTAACGTGAAGGTTGCCGCCAAGACGCTGCTGGCCGAAGGGATTGCCGGCTTCGAACTGGTATCGACAACCGAGTCTGCGCTCCCCGCATTTGAAGCGGGCGCGCATATTGACGTGCACCTGCCGGGCGGCTTGATCCGGCAATACTCGCTGCACGACCTTCCTGCAGCCGATTGCTACCGTATCGGCGTGTTGCGCGAGCCGGCGTCACGTGGCGGCTCATCGTTCCTGGTTGATGAGATCGCCGTTGGCGACGTGCTGTCGATCAGCGCGCCACGTAATCACTTTGCGCTGCATCACGAAGACGCGACATCGCTTCTGTTCGCTGGCGGGATTGGCATCACGCCCATCCTGTGCATGGCGCAACAGCTCGCACGCGACGGGCGGACGTTCGCGATGCACTACTGCGGCCGTACGCGATCCCGCATGGCGTTTGTCGATCGCCTGCCAAGCGAACGCTTCAGCGGCAATGTCGAGATCCATGCCGACGATGGTCCGGTCGAGCAACAGCTCGATGCGCACGCAGCGATTGGCGCCCCCGCACCGGACAAGCATCTCTACGTATGCGGCCCGGGTGGCTTCATGGCCCACATCCTGGACACGGCGATTGCACTGGGCTGGGACGATGCGCATCTGCACCGCGAGTATTTCGCTGCCGATCCGATCGACCACTCGGGCGACGCCGCATTCGAAATCCAGATCGAGAGCACTGGCCAAGTCATCAAGGTGAGCGCCGCGCAAAGCGCCGCCAACGCGCTGCTTGATGCCGGCTTCGATCTGCCCCTTTCCTGCGAGCAAGGCGTGTGCGGCACCTGCATGACCAAGGTGCTGTCCGGAACGCCGGACCATCGCGACCTGTATCTCACCAGCGACGAGCATGCGCGCAATGACTGCTTCATGCCCTGCTGCTCCCGCGCCAAGACCCCACGGCTGCTGCTCGACTTGTAAGTCGGGCGGCAGTTGCCAATAGAGTTGAGGAGATCAACATGCTTAACAGGCAAGACAACGAACTGATTTGCCACACCGGACCGGACACGGCAATGGGCAAGGCCATGCGACGGTTCTGGCTGCCAGTCATCCAGTCGTCCGACATGCCCGCCGCGAACGGCGATCCGCAGACCATCGAGGTCCTGGGCGAGCGCTTTGTCGTGTGGCGCGACCAGCAAGGCCGTCCCGGCGTCTATGCCGAAGGTTGCCTGCATCGTGGCTCATCCATGCAACTGGCGCGCGCCGATGGCGATGGACTTCGCTGCATCTATCACGGCTGGAAGTTCGCGGTCGACGGCAAGGTGCTCGAAACGCCGAACGTCGCCGACCCGAAGTTCAAGGATCGCATCAAGGCAAGGACTTACCCCGTGCGCGAGACGGGTGGCATCGTATGGGCCTATCTCGGCCCGAAGGACGAAGTGCCGCCGTTCCCGCACTGGCCCTTCATGGACCTGCCCGACACCCATCGGATCAACGTCCGGGCCGTGGTCAACTGCAACTATGTCCAGGTCATCGAGGGGCTAGTCGACTCCTCTCATCTGACGGTCCTGCACAGTTCCGCACTGGCCAAGACCAATGACTCGGATCTCGACTACGCCAAGAAGACCACCCACATGCAGTTTGACTCGGCGCCGATCATCGAGGCCGACGAAACCGATTTCGGATTCCACTACGTGGCGATCCGCCAGGGCGAGGAAAACCGCATTGCACGCGTGACATCGTTCATCGCCCCATGCTTCATCGCCAACGCCAATGGCGACCTGCTGCTGATGGTCGTGCCCATCGACGACGAACGCTGCCACTTCTTCCACGTCTGGTGGGATGCCGAGAAGCCGATTGGGCAAGAGCCCCTGCGGTCGCAGCAACTGGTCTTTGTCGGGCTCGACGAACCCACCTTGCGCAAGTACGGCATGACCGACGATACCTGGAACACGCCGAACGCCATGTCGCTGGCCAACGGATTCCGCCAGGACAGGCAAGGCCAGCGCAACGGCCATTTCACCGGTTTCGACAGCATTACCCAGGAAGACGCGGCGTGCAGCGTCTCCAGCGGCAAAATCCGCGACCGCTCGCAGGAAATGCTCTGCAGCGCGGACCTGGCCATCAGTCGCCTGCATCGATGCCTGCTGACAACCGCGCGCGCCGCCCGTGATCAGCTGGAGATTCCTGCGCTGCGCGCGCAGCTGGGCAATGCGATCGGTGTATCCGGCGAGATCGGCCCCGACGAAGACTGGCGCGGCCTGGTTCCGCATCACCAGATCACGTCATTGTCTCGACCCCGCACGAATCCGGGTCAATAAGCACGAACCGTAAAAAAGGAGTCCCGCATGTTGAATTCCCGCGATAACGAACTGCTTTGCCGCGTTGGCCCCGGTACGCCAGGCGGCGCCATGATGAGACGCTTCTGGCATCCGGTATGCACATCCGCGCAGTTGCCGGCGCCCGACAGCCCGCCCCTTCGCGTCCGCCTGCTGGGCGAGGACTACGTCGCGTTCCGGGATTCGAGCGGTCAGGTCGGCTTCCTCGAGGAGCTCTGCATGCACCGCGGCGCATCGCTCGCACTGGGGCGCGTCGAGGAAGGCGGCATCCGTTGCCTTTATCACGGATGGAAATTCAGCGCTTCCGGCACCGTGCTGGAAACGCCGAATCACGCCGATCCCAAGTACGCTGCCCGCATGAAGGCACCATCCTTCCCGGTGCGCGAGGAAGGCGGCATCGTCTGGGCCTACGTTGGCTCCAAGGAGCAGGAGCCAGCGTTCTCCCGCTACGCGTTCATGGACACCGACAGCAGCCACCGTGTGGTGCTTCGCATCAATGTCGCCTGCAACTACCTGCAGCTCGTGGAAGGCGGCGAGGATAGCTCGCACGTGGGCGTGTTGCACACAAACATGGCGCGCCCGGGCTGGAAGGACGACGAATTCACGCGCAACCCCGACGTCGTCAACCCCGCGGCCCTCGCATCGAACGACCTGGAACCAGCGCTGAAGATCGAGGACACCGCCTTCGGCTTCCACTATGTCGCGCTGCGGAAGACCGATACGCCACGCGTCCAAAACGCCCGCGTGGTGCCGTTCATCGTGCCTTACGGCCGCATCATTCCGGCCCCGGCCTTCCAATTCACGGTGTTGGAGGTCCCCGCGGACGATACCCACACCAGTACCTTCCTGATCATCCACGGCAATGAGCCCATCAGCGAAGACCGCATCCTCGAACTGCTGGGACTCGACAACCCGCAGTACTACAACCGGCAGACCTGCACCTTTCTGGCCAACTGGTCCAACTCGTTCGGTCAGGACCGCGTGCTCATGAAGGAAAACTGGACCGGGCTGCGCGGCGTGGAAGTGGAGGACGCCGCCATCGGCCTGTCGCAAGGCCCGCTGTACGACCGGTCCCGCGAGCACCTGGTGCCGGCGGACCAGGCGGTGACCCGCGTGCGCCGCGTCCTGCTGGACATGGTCAAGCGTGCCAGCGAAGGCGAACCGCTGCGTGCGCTGGGCCTTGACTTGCGCGGCGTGGGTGCCTGCGATGCGGAACTGGCAGAAGGCGCTACCTGGCAAGACCTGCTGCCTTCGCATCGCGAAACCCCGGTCGCCTGACCCTGAGGAACAGAAACCATGACAAGCAAGATGACGGATCAAAGCACACCTGACTACCTTTCGCTGCTGCGCCTCGACGGCCGAGGCTATGTCGTGCTGGGCGCTGGGCAGGGCATCGGTGAACAGACGGCCCACGCCCTCGCGCAGGCCGGGGCAAAAGTGCTGTGCGTCGACCACGACGAGGAACTGGCCCAAGCCGTTGCAGAGAATATTGGCGGGGTGGCCTGCGTGGCCGACGCAACGAAGCGCTCGGACGTCCAGCGCATCTTCGACACGGCACGCCAGCGCTTTGGCCGCGTGCACGGGGCCATCGACATCATCGGCGTCGCGGGCATCAAGCCCTTCTCGGAGGTGGACGACGCATCTTGGGACAAACAGTTCGATATCGTGGTGCGCCACGCATACCTGGCCATCCAGATCGGCGGCGAAATGATGAAGGCCGACGGTGGCGGCAGTCTCGTGTTCGTTGGCTCGCTGGCAGGCAATCGCGCGGTGCCGAACGAAACGGCCTACGCCACCTCCAAGGCAGCCCTGCATCATCTGGTGCGCTGCGCCGGCGCCGAGTACGCGCCGCACAACGTCCGCATCAACGCCGTGTCGCCGGGATTCGTCAGGACGCCCCGGCTGATCCAGCGGCTCGACGAGGCGGCATGGTCGGCCATCAGCGACGTCATCCCGCTCGGGCGTCCGGCCACGCCGGCGGAAATTGCCGGCCCGCTGCTGTTTCTGGCCTCCGACCTCAGCTCGCACATGGCCGGGGAAATCATCGAGGTCGACGGTGGCGTAGGCGTCATGGCGAAATTCCCGAAGGTCACCTTCGGCCCTCCCCCAACGCCAACGCCCTGAGCACGATGACCACCCATTCCACCAACACGATTCACCCCGCGTTGCGGGGAATCGCCGCCGCGGCATCGACGCAACCGGGCATGGCGCAGGTCAGCGCCCAGCAGTCACGTGCGCAGATGGCGGAGCGCAGCGCCGCTCGCATGCCAGGCCCCGAGATCGAGCAAGTCATCGACTACGGCATTCCGGGGCCCGGCGGCACGATTCCGCTGCGCCTGTATATCCCGTCCGATGCACCCGGCTTGACCATGGCCTTCCACGGCGGTGGCTGGCTGATGGGGAATCTGGACAGCTTCGACGCCGTGTGCCGGCATCTCGCAAGGGATTCCGGGCTGGCGGTGGTCAGCGTCGACTACCGGCTTGCACCGGAGTACCCATTCCCCGCAGCAATCGATGACGCTTGGGCCGCAACGCGCTGGATTGCGGAGCATGGTCATGCGCTCGGCCTGAAGACCTCTCGCATGGCGGTGTTCGGCGAGTCTGCAGGCGGCAACCTTGCGGCAGTTGTCTGCCTGCTCGCCCGCGACCATGCGGGGCCCGAACTGCTGGCGCAGGCCCTTGTCTATCCCGCGACCGACGCACGGCTCCAGGCAGCATCCCTGTCGGAGTACGCAGAAGGGTTCATGCAGAGCCGGGCGGACGTCTCGCACGCGTTCCACAACTACGCGCTCGACTACGGCGTGCCGCCATCTACATGGAAGCTGTCGCCACTGCTTGCCAGCACACACACTGACCTGCCGCCCGCGCTCGTCATCACCGCCGAGTGCGACGCCGTACGCGACGACGGCGAAGCCTACGCCGCCAAGCTCGCCGAAGCGGGGGTTTCTGCCACCTGCGTGCGCTATCAGGGCATGCTCCACACGTTCTACAGCATGCGCGGCCGCCTCGACGCTGCAGCGCTGGCGCAACGCCAGGTGGCCGACATGCTGAGAGGTGCGATTGCTCCGTGACGACTTATCAGGGCCGCAAGGCATGAAGTTCGGCGTCCTCGACCAGAACGATCGCAACGCCAGCGACATCTGTCTGCTACACACGCAGCGCCTCAGGATGGCCGAGCTCTACGACGAACTGGGGTTCTATTGCTATCACCTGCCGGAGCACCACGCGACCACGCACAACCCCATTCCATCGGAGCCGATCTTGCTGGCCGCTGTCGCGCAGCGGACCAGGAAATTGAGGCTATGCCCGCCCGCCTACCCTCTGCCGGCCCACCATCCACTTCGCCTCGCAGAAGAGATCTGCATGCTCGATCATCTCAGCGGCGGACGCCTCGAATTTGGAGTGGGGAGAGGTACGTCTCGACACGAGGATCTGGCCCTCGGCATCGACCCCACAACGGTCCAGGCACGGTATGTGGAAGCCTACGCCATCCTCAGGCAGTATCTCGGCAGTTACGTCGTCAACTTCGATGGCCAGGTCTGGAAATTTTCCAGCGTTCCCGTCGAACGCAAGCCACTCCAGTCATCACCACCGATGTGGTACGCGCCGGCCTCGGCGGAATCGGCAGCGTGGGCGGCCAGGGAAAACATGAACATCATGTGCGGCGGTCCGGTTCACCGTGTCAGGTCCATCACGGATCGGTTCCGCGAGGAGTTCCAGGCGCATCACGGTGACACCGCGCCCCTTCCGCTGGCCGGCGTCCATCGCTACATCGTCATGGCTGACACCGATGCAGAAGCCCTGGAAATCGGCAAGCGTGCATGGCATGCACTCCATGCGAGCTTCTATGATTCGCGGCACAAGCACGATACAAGGTCGATCCATGCAAGGCCTCCACAGGACTTCGGCGCGCTGATCGAATCCGGCATGGCGATCGCAGGATCGCCCAGTGTGGTGCGGGAACAGCTTCTCGAGCAGGCCGAGAACGGCGCATTCAACTATCTCATTGGCACCTACGTCTTCGGTGACTTGTCACTCGAGGAAGCGTCCCGCTCCGTCAGGCTGTTCTGCGACCATGTGAGACCGGCATTCGAAAACGTTGCCCTCGACCTCGTCGCATAGCGGCCAACTGGCCCTGCCTTGGTATGGAAGCCAATGGCTTCCTGCCATGCGACGGCGTGGCGTCCTTGGCCATGCCTAATCGCGGGCGTCCATCCATTTCGCAAGCAAGGCCTTGCCGGCTCGCGCACTATTGGCGCGGCCGATGACCGTCGAAATGAAGTCCCCGGCACGCACAACCGCATCGAGATCGATGCCGGTGTGCATGCCCATGCCATGCAACATGTACAACACATCCTCTGTCGCGACATTACCCGTCGCCCCCTTTGCATAGGGGCATCCGCCTAGCCCGGCTACCGAAGCATGGAAGATTCGAATCCCAACCTCCAGGCTCGCGAGGATGTTTGCCAGGGCCTGGCCATAGGTATCATGAAAATGACCCGACAAGCCTTCCACCGGAAACGCATTTGCCGCGGCCCGCATGACTGCCTGAACCTTCGATGGCGTACCGACACCTATCGTGTCCGCAATATCGATCTCATCGCAGCCGAGCCCTCGCAAGCGCTCCACGACATCGACCACCGCCGAAACACTAACCTCTCCCTGGTACGGGCAACCGAGGGCGCAGGAGATGCTGCCGCGCAGCCGCAATCCTGCCGCCTTCGCCGCAGCGGCAACCGGCTCGAAGCGGGCAATGGATTCCGCGATCGAGCAGTTGATATTCTTCTGCGAGAACGCTTCGCTGGCAGCGCCGAAGATCACGACCTCGTCCGCAGCCGCGGCGATCGCACCTTCGAAGCCTTTCATATTCGGCGTCAGCACCGAGTACAGCGTACCCGGATGTCGTAGAACGCCGGCCATCACCGCCGCCCCGTCGGCCATTTGAGGCACCCACCTGGGTGACACGAACGATGCAGTCTCGACGTTAGCCATCCCCGCCGTAGCCAGCCTGTTGACAAGCTCGATCTTGATGTCCGTGGCCAGGATGGCCTTCTCATTTTGCAGTCCGTCGCGAGGACCGACCTCGACGATCTTCACATGGTCCCGCACGATAGTTTCCTTTCCTGATGTCATCCCTGCCCTCCTGATTCCACGTCGATGCTCAGCAACTGGGCGCCTTCCGACACCTGCTCGCCCACGCCGTAGAGCACCTCGCTGACCACGCCATCGGCCGGTGCCGCGATGGTGTGCTCCATCTTCATGGCCTCCATCACCAGCAGCGGCGTGCCGCGCGTGACGCACGCGCCCGGCTCCACCATCACGGCAATCACCTTGCCCGGCATCGGCGCGGTCAGCTTGCCGCCCTCGCCCTCGGCCTCGCCGGCGTGCGACAGCGGGTCCAGCCATCCCAGCACCGTGTGACGGCCCGCATGGAACACGTGGAAGGTATCGCCCTCCAGGTGCACCTGGCCGAGGGTGCGGCGCGTGCCAAGGTCCACGCGGATGTCGTCGGCGTTAAAGGTATAGGCGAACGGCGCCGCCTGCTCGGCGTAGATGAGCGTATCGCGGCGCCGGTCCGGCACCTCGCGCGCATCGCCCTTGAGCACCACTTCCAGCTTGTGGCCCGCGCCTTCGAAATACAGCGTGCGCACGTCGCGCGCGTTCAGGCGCCAGCCGCCCGCATGCGTCCACGGCGAATGGCGATCGGCCTCGTCCACGCGGCGCTCGCGCGCCTCGCGTTCCAGCAGCGCCGCCACGGCCAGCGCGATGACCTCGATACCCACCGACCTCTGCGGTGGGAACAGCACGGCCTGGTTGCGTTCGATCAGGCCCGTATCGAGGTCCGCCGTGCGGAACGCCTCGGACTTGACCAGCCGCTGCAGGAACGCCACGTTGGTGGAAAGCCCCACGACGTGGTAGTTCGCCAGCGCCTGTGCCATGCGCGACAGCGCTTCGTCACGGTCGCGGCCCCAGACGATCAGCTTGGCGATCATCGGGTCGTAGAACGGGCTGATCGTGTCGCCCTCGCGCACGCCCGCGTCGATCCGCACACCCGCCGGCCCATGGGCATCTCCGCCGCGCATGAACTGCACGGCCGGCGGCGTGCGCAGGAAGTGCAGCGTGCCCGTCGACGGCAGGAAGCCCTTCTCCGGATTCTCGGCGTAGATGCGCGCTTCCAGCGCGTGGCCGTCGATCTTCAGTTGGTCCTGCGCCAGCGGCAGCGGCTCGCCAGCAGCTACACGCAGTTGCCATTCGACCAGGTCCTGCCCGGTGATCATCTCGGTGACCGGGTGCTCCACCTGCAGGCGCGTGTTCATCTCCATGAAGTAGAACGAGCCGTCCTGGTTGGCGATGAACTCCACGGTGCCGGCGCCCACGTAGCCCACGGCGCGCGCGGCGGCCACGGCGGCCTCGCCCATCGCGCGGCGGCGTTCCTCGGTCATGCCCGGCGCGGGGGCTTCCTCCAGCACCTTCTGGTGCCGGCGCTGCACCGAGCAGTCGCGCTCGAACAGGTAGACGCAGTTGCCGTGGGTGTCGGCAAACACCTGGATCTCGATATGGCGCGGACGCGTGAGGTACTTCTCGACGAGCACCTTGTCGTCGCCGAAGCTGGCCGATGCCTCGCGCTTGACCGATGCCAGCGCGGCCTCGAAGCCGTCGCCCGCCTCCACCACGCGCATGCCCTTGCCGCCGCCACCGGCGCTGGCCTTGAGCAGCACCGGATAGCCAATGCGGTCCGCCTCGCGGCGCAGCAATACCGCTTCCTGGTCCTCGCCGTGATAGCCGGGCACCAGCGGCACGGCGGCCTTTTCCATCAGTTGCTTGGCCGCGCTCTTGCTGCCCATCGCATGAATGGCCGACGCGGGCGGGCCGATAAAGACGAGTCCGGCCTCGGCGCAGGCGCGCGCGAAGTCCTCGTTCTCGGACAGGAAGCCGTAGCCCGGGTGGATGGCCTGGGCGCCGGTTTCCTTCGCCATCTCGATGATGTGGTCCGCGCGCAGATAGCTGTCGCGCGCGGCCGGGCCGCCGATATGCACGGCCTCGTCGCAGAACGCGACGTGCCGCGCATCGGCATCGGCGTCCGAATAGACTGCCACCGTACGAATGCCCAGCCGGCGGCACGTGGCCGCCACACGGCAGGCAATCTCGCCACGGTTGGCGATCAGGATCTTGTTGAACATGGTGATTGCCCTTCTCACATGCGGAACACGCCAAACTTCATGTCGCCGATCGGCGCATTGAGGCTGGCGGACAAACCAAGGCCCAGTACGGTACGCGTTTGCGCGGGGTCGATCACGCCATCGTCCCACAGCCGCGCGCTCGCATAGTACGGATGGCCCTGGCGTTCATACTGGTCGCGAATCGGTGACTTGAATGCCTCCTCTTCGTCGGCACTCCATTGGCCGCCCTTGCCCTCGATGCCGTCGCGGCGCACCGTGGCCAGCACGCTGGCTGCCTGCTCGCCACCCATCACCGAGATCCGCGCGTTCGGCCACATCCACAGGAAGCGCGGCGAATACGCGCGGCCGCACATGCCGTAGTTGCCGGCCCCGAACGAACCGCCGATGATCACCGTGAACTTGGGCACCTGCGCCGTCGCCACGGCCGTCACCATCTTGGCGCCGTTGCGCGCAATACCTTCGTTCTCGTACTTGCGGCCCACCATGAAGCCGGTGATGTTCTGCAGGAACACCAGCGGAATCTTGCGCTGGCAGCACAGCTCGATAAAGTGCGCGCCCTTCAGCGCCGATTCCGAGAACAGAATGCCGTTGTTGGCAATGATGCCTACCGGGTAGCCCCAGATCCGCGCGAATCCGCACACCAGCGTGGAGCCGTAGCGCGCCTTGAATTCATCGAACTCGGAACCGTCGACAATGCGTGCGATCACCTCGCGTACGTCATACGGCTTGCGCGTATCGGTGGGAATCACGCCATACAGTTCTTCCACCGGATACAGCGGCTCCTGTGGTTCGTGCAAGCGGATCTGGTCGGGCTTGCGACGGTTCAGGTGCTGCACGATATTGCGCGCCAGACTGAGCGCATGATGGTCGTTCTGCGCGAAGTAGTCGGCCACGCCCGACAGGCGCGTATGCACATCGGCACCGCCCAGGTCCTCGGCGCTGACTTCCTCGCCGGTCGCCGCCTTTACCAGCGGTGGGCCGCCCAGAAAGATCGTGCCCTGGTTCTTGACGATGATCGACTCGTCGCTCATCGCCGGCACATAGGCGCCACCGGCGGTACACGAACCCATCACCACGGCGATCTGCGGAATGCCGCGCGCCGACAGGTTGGCCTGGTTGTAGAAGATGCGGCCGAAGTGGTCGCGATCAGGAAACACATCGTCCTGGTTCGGCAGGTTCGCGCCACCCGAATCCACCAGGTAGATGCACGGCAGGTTGTTCTGCTCGGCAATCTCTTGCGCGCGCACATGCTTCTTGACCGTCAACGGGTAGTAGGTACCACCCTTGACCGTGGCGTCGTTGCAGACGATCACGCACTCCTGCCCGGCCACGCGTCCGATACCGGTGATGATGCCCGCGCCGGGGGCCGCATCGTCATACATCTCGTATGCGGCCAGTTGCGACAGTTCCAGGAAAGGCGTGCCCGGATCCAGCAATTGCTGCACGCGCTCGCGCGGCAGCAGCTTGCCGCGCGACAGGTGCTTGTTGCGTGCGTCCTCGCCACCGCCTTCGGCCAGCTTCGCGATCTTCTGCCGGAGGTCGTCCACCAGCGACTGCATCGTCTGCGCATTGGCCTTGAACGATTCCGAGCGTGCGTTCAGTTTGGTTTCAAGTATCGACATGGATGGTCTACGCTGTCTTGTTTTCGCCGAGATTCAACTCGCGCACCATCGTCTCTCGCATCGCGAACTTCTGCACCTTTCCTGTGATCGTCATGGGCATTTCATCGACGAATCGGATATAGCGCGGGATCTTGTAGTGCGCGATCTGGTCGCGACAGAATTCGCGGATGTCGACTTCCGTCGCCGTCTCGCCTGGCCTGAGCACAATCCAGGCGCAGATCTCCTCTCCGTATTTGGGGTCCGGCACACCAAAAACCTGTACCGATTGAACCTTGGGATGCCGGAACAGGAACTCTTCGATCTCCCGCGGGTAGACGTTCTCGCCACCGCGAATGAGCATGTCCTTGACCCGCCCGACAATATTGCAGTAGCCCTCGGCATCGATCGTCGCCAGGTCACCTGTGTGCATCCAGCCGTCGCGGATCGACTCCCTGGTGCGCTGTTCGTCCTCCCAATAGCCAAGCATGACCGAGTAGCCGCGAATACACAGTTCGCCTGTCGCGCCTACTTCGACGGTATGCCCGTCCGTATCGACGATCTTGCACTCCAGGTGCGGCTGCACGCGTCCGACCGTGGCGACACGCCGCACGAGCGGGTCATCGGCTGCACTCTGGAACGACACCGGGCTCGTCTCGGTCATGCCGTACGCAATCGTGACTTCCTGCATGTTCATGTCAGCGACAACACGCTTCATGATTTCAATGGGACACGGTGCGCCCGCCATGATCCCTGTACGCAGGGTTGAGAAGTCGAAGTCCCGGAACTGGGGGTGATCCAACTGCGCAATGAACATCGTCGGTACGCCATGTACCGCCGTGCAACGCTCTTCGCTGATGGCCGCCATGGTGGCAAGAGGATCGAACGCTTCGCCGGGAAACACCATGCAGGCACCCGTGCCGGCGCACACCAGCGCGGACATGACCATGCCAAAGCAGTGATATAGCGGTACGGGGACGCACAACCGATCCGTCTCCGCGAAGTTCATGGCCGCGCCGACGTAACGCGCATTGTTGACGACGTTCCGATGCGTCAGCGTTGCGCCCTTCGGGGCGCCAGTGGTACCACTTGTGAACTGGATGTTGATCGGGTCGTGCGAGTCCAGCGCCTCGGACATGGCATCGATTTGCCCGATGCTCACGCCGTTGCCGCGCTCGGCCAGCTCCCGGCACGTCAGCATGCCCGGCGTCGGGGTATCTTCCATGCGGATCACCCAACGCAATGCTGGCAATCGCGCTGCCTTGAGTTGCCCGGGTACAGACTTCGACAACTCAGGCGCAAGACTTTGCAGCATGTCCAGATAGCGCGACGACTTGAAGGCTTCCGGCGCCACGATTGCCACACAGGCCACCTTGTTCAAGGCGTACTCGAGTTCGGCAACCCGGTAAGCAGGATTGATGTTGACCAGAACCAGTCCAAGCCTGGCCGTTGCGAACTGCGTCACTACCCATTCGACGCGATTCGGTGACCAGATGCCGATGCGCTCCCCTCTGCGCAAGCCGATCGCGTGCAGGCCCGCCGCCATGGCATCCACCGCAGCGGAAAACTCTTCCCAGCTCCAGCGGATGCCCTGCTCGCGGAACACAACCGCGAGGCGCTGCCCGTGGCGCGCGACTGTTTGCGCCAGAAGGGCAGGAATAGTTTGCTCGCTAAGGGGCAACGTACTGTCGCCTTGAACGTGGGACAACCTGGCAAGGGGCACAGTGGCTTGCTTCTCGGGTGGCATCGTCATACTCGTCTCCAGAACGCGGCGGGCGAGCTGCTTGCGCTCGATCCCTGAACTTTGATGCGAATATATTATCCGAACGTAAAGTTTTGTGCAGAGCGATAAGCGAGTGCGATGTCGGCGCAATCGCCCAATATGGCGAGTTGCGTACAATGGCCCGCGCCGAGGCTTGACGAAGCAAGATTCGGCACACAGAATAGGTTCCTTCCAAGGAAGATAAAAATGGGTTCCGCAGCCGCCAAGCAGACTTCCACGGTTCGATCGCGCAAGAAGCCGGCATCTCCAACTCAGACAGATTCGGAGCGACGCCCCCGCGCGCATGGCAGCAGCCATATCGATCTCATCACGCTGCAGTGGCAGCATGAGCGAAAGGACCTGGACCTCTCGAACTTCCTGCTCGCGATTTACTTCATGCGGTTAGGGACGCTGGTTGAGCGGTCATTCGACCGCATGTGCCAGCGGGACTGGGGTATCAAGGGTTCCGACATGCGCGTGCTGCTGGCATTGCGCCGGGGCGGCCCGCCATATGCCAAGCGCCCCACGGACCTCTACCGGGCGTTGATCGTCACGTCGGGGGCGATCACCAAGAAGATCGATCGCCTCGCCAGCCTTGGCATGGTCGAACGCAAGATCGACCCTGGGCACGCCGGTGGCTTTATCGTTCATCTTACGAAGAAGGGGCTCGAAACCGTCGAGCAAGCGGTGGAGAAGCTTGCCAACGAGTCTTCCATTGCGCCGGCGATGGCGCATTTTTCTGAAGATGAACGGTTGGCAGGCAATGACTTCTGCCTGCGAACGTTGGGCCTGATGGAGGAGTTTGTACTTCCTGGCCTGGAAGATGATGAGGACGCCCACACCTCGCGGTCCGCATCGTCGAACAATTCCCGACGCACCTCCCGCAGCCGTTGAGCATCCAGCGGGTGATGCTGTTCGCCCATCCAAAAAAGCAGCACATGCAAAGAGTCCGAGGTTGCATGTGCTGCGTCCCAACAACCAGCAGACCTGCGCGCAAGCGAGCGCTGAATCCAGCGCAGGCATAGCGTATCACTGTATTTTCCAACCGTAAAATTTATAGCGAAGTCCATGGCGGAATGTTAGCGACGGTCTTGCCCTGCCAGGTGGCTCCATCTCCCCTTATATAATGCGGCGGAGCCTTGGGAGTAAGAATGGTCCGGAGTACGGAATCAAGACAGCAGACGGCCAGAACAGGCCGCCGCCCGCCAGAACTGCAGCGTGCGGAACAGGCACGGGCGCAGGAAACGCGAACGACAATCCTGGACGCGGCGCTAACCGAGTTCGCATCGAAGGGATTCGAGGCGGCAAGCATTCGCAGCATTGCGGATCGGATCGGCGTGCAGCATCCGCTGATCACCTACCACTACCGCACCAAGGACATCCTCTGGGAGGCGGTGGCCGTTCATGCGTTCGACCATATTCGCCATGAGTGGGAAGGCTACCTAGCGGACCCACCGCCTGTCACCGCCGTGGAGCAGGTCAAGTTGATGTACCGGGCCCTGTTCCGGTTCACCGTTGCCTTTCCTGAGCTTCATCACTTCATGCTCCGCGAGATCATCGACTACAGCCCCAGGCTCCAGTGGCTGGCCGATACGATCCTTCGCCCGTTGATCGACCGGATGCTGCCGCAGATCCGTGAGGCCCAGACTGCCGGAGATCTGCCCATGGTGGATCCTGTTTTGCTTCACTACATGATGATCAGCATGACCTCGACACTATCCACATTCGGAGCGGAAATGCGGGCAACAAGCAATGTCTCGGCTTCGGAACCCGACTTGGCCAACGCGTTCTGGGATACCGTCGAAGTATTGGTATTTGGGGGCCGACAACGCGTTGGACGCAACGCCGGAAGTTCCGCAGGGAAGCGATTCCCGCGCAAGTAATCTGCCGGGTCCTGACCATTCGCTCCGCGCAAATCTTATTCGCGACGGCCAGCCTTCCGCGAGCAACGGCACGAATACCGTCACGCCCCGAATACAGCAGGCCATTCGTGCCCAAAGACGGCGCTCTTCGCTACGATTTCAGCCGTTCGCGGTGGGTTTGCGAACGGCCATGGTTCGCACGTCATAAACGTGCTGTTGCTGCTGGTGTCGGCGTCCATCACAAGCCGCATGCTGCCAAACCTGCGAACCCGTTGTCGTTTTCGCCCGCGACCGGGGGTGCCTGCGAGCGTACCAAGTTGACTCGGGCAACACAGCCGGCAGGGTAGCGGTGACAGGCCTCACCGCTTGATTCCAGTAGCATCTAGCGCGAAATCCCTAAGCAACGTCTCACGGCTAGCGTCGAGTATCTCTTGTGCAAACGCTGGATCGGCGTTTGCGACGGCCCGCGACAGGATGAGCGCACCAACCATTTCGCAATAGAAGGCGATGGCCTCCCGTCGCGAGGTAGCGCCATCCGGATCGCCGGCGCCCTGGTCCTCCATGAGTCCCGTAACGGTGTCGAACATCGTTTGCAGGCCGCTAGCGAAGTGCTTCTGGGCTTCGTCGCCAAGTCGGCGTACGTCCGCAGTCAGGCCAGCTATCGCGCAACCGTGCTCGATATCGCTGCAATGTGCGCCGGACAGATAGAAGTCGACCTGTCGCCGCAGGCGGTTGCCGCCCGATTCGATCGGTGCGGCAATCGCTTCCTTCAGTTCGTGATTGGCCTTGTCCATCGCGGTTGCCACCACCGCGGCCGCCAACGCCTCTTTCGATTCGAAGTGGTTATAGAAGCCGCCCTGGGTGAATCCCGCGGCTTTCATTAGCGCGCTCAACCCCACACCATCGATTCCATGTGCACGGAACAGCTTTTCCGACGCCTCGATGATCGAGCGCCGGTTCTCTACCGCCTGCTGTTTTGAGACACCCATTGCTCATGCTCCTGCCGTTGTCGGTGCGATTATAGCCGCCTAACGAAAGACAATGGTGAACGACCTTGACTTTTCCTGGCGCATCACCAAAACTCGATGTCAATCACCATCGTGTTTAAGCGCACTTAGCTCGCAGGAATACTCATGCCAATTGAAAGTCACCAGCCATTGCTCAAGCCGATCCGGCTTGGAGTCCTGGATTTACCAAACCGCGTTGTCATGGCACCGCTGACGCGCATGCGGGCAGCGAATCCCGACCTTGCCCCTACCTTTTTGCATGCGGACTACTATGCACAACGAGCCTCGGCGGGCCTGATCATCAGCGAAGGCATCTTCGTGAGCCCAGAGGCAGTCGGTTGGGCGAATGTGCCGGGCCTCTGGAGCGAGGCCCAAGTGCGAGGCTGGCGCGTAGTGACGGACGCCGTACACCGCGCCGGCGGCCGGATCGTCGCCCAACTCTGGCACACGGGCTCGCTAGGTCATCCCGACTTTCAGGCAGGCAAGGCGCCGCTTTCGGCTTCGGCAGTCAACCCTGAGCAGCAAAGCGTGACGGCAACCGGCCATCAGGACACCGTGGTGCCGCGCCCCATGGAGCGGAACGATATCCGTCGCACGGTTGCCGACTTTGGTCGCGCCGCGCGCAATGCCATCGCGGCCGGCTTCGACGGCGTGCAGATTCAGGGCGGCTATCACTACCTGTTCAACCAGTTCCTCAACATCCGCACCAATCTGCGCACCGACGAATACGGTGGCTCGACAGAAAACCGTGCTCGCTTCCTGTTCGAGGTCGTGGAAACAGTGGTCGAGGCAGTTGGTGCACACCGAACCGGCATCAAGACGGGGCCAGCGACGTCCGAGACAGGGGCGTTCGTTTCCACCGACGAAACACTCGCCACATCGGAATACGTAATCGGTCGACTCAACGATTTTTCGCTCTCCCATCTCTTGCTGATGGGTGGCATGACCGACTTGTCAGCAACCCCGCTGACCACGCTGGCGGGCGATGGCATGTTCCGGTATTTCCGCGACCTGTACGCCGGCACCATCATTGCGAACGTCGATTTCGACCGCGCACGTGCTAACCGGCTAATTGACGCAGGACTGGCCGACATGGTCGCTTTTGGCCGTCCATTCATTGCAAACCCGGATCTGCCAACACGCATCGCACTCGATGCACCGCTTGCCGACATCAACTGGCCACAGGTCTACGGCTCCACGTCCGAAGGCTATACCGACTATCCCACGCTCCAACCAGTCGCTGCGTAACGCGCCACCCCCTCATCTCAGGAAATCCACATGACCAGCCTCACCGAAGCCGCCAACAAGACCCTTGTGCTCGACGCATTCGACGCGCTTTTCAACCAACGTGACTATGCGGCTGCGGAGCGCTTCTGGTCACCAGACTACATCCAGCACAGCGCGCATATCGCACCGGGGCGCAATGGCCTGTTCGACCTGATCAAGACCCTGCCCGCAACCTTGCGATACGAGCCGGGTGTGATCGTGGCAAACGGCGACTACGTGATTGTTCACGGACGCTTTTCTGGGCATGGGCGTCCCGCCGCCTGGATCGCGGCCGACATTCTGCGCATCGCGGACGGCGTGCTCGCCGAGCATTGGGACGTTCTGCAGGACGAAGCCACCGAGGCCGAATCGAAAAGCGGCTTGCCGATGTTCGGAAGCACCTTTCCGGCCTAACTCAAAACCAGTAGACCCATCGAATCCATCATGAAACTCACGGGCAACACCATCTTCATCACCGGCGGCGGCTCCGGAATCGGCCGCGGTCTCGCGGAGGCACTCCACAAGCTCGGCAACCAGGTCATCATCTCCGGTCGCCGAGCTGAGCGGCTACAGGCGACGATCGACGCGAATCCGGGCATGCGAGCCGTTTCGCTCGACATCACTGATCCGCTCGATATCGAGTCTGTCGCCGCGAAGCTGATCGCCGACTATCCCGGGCTGAACGTGCTGATCAATAACGCCGGCATCATGCACCCCGATGGAGCTGAGGGCCCCGTCAGCGATGCCCTGCTAACCGCAACGGTTGAGACAAACCTGCTCGGCCCGATACGCATGACGTCGGCGCTTATCGAACACCTGAGGACACGCGACGACGCCGTCATCGCTAATGTCACATCGGTTCTTGGTTTCGTACCGCTGGCACTCACCGCGGTGTACAGCGCCACCAAGGCGGCGCTGCATTCCTACACACTTTCGCAACGTTACTTGCTCCGGAACACCAAGGTCTCGGTCGTCGAGATCGCGCCACCATGGGTCCGCACCGAGTTGATGAACAGCAGCGAGGAAGCCCGCGCGATGCCGCTCGACGTATTCATCGCAGGCGCGATCGAACAGTTGGCCACGGATGTGAACGAAATATTGGTGGGGCCGGCGGTGGACATGCGCGCCAATCCTGGGCCAAACGAGCACGCCTGGGTCAACGCGTTCAACGACACGATGGTAGCCGGTTGACCGCAGGATAGCCGGGCGGGCGAAAGGCGGACCGCATTGCATCGCCTGACGCCTATCGATCCATTTGCATTTTCTCTACCGTGCGCCACGCGGCTCGCACGCGAACCACATCACCTTTTAGAGCAATTTAATGTCCAGACTATTCACACCCGTCAAGGTCGGTCCATACGAATTCGAGCACCGCGTCGTGCTGGCACCGCTCACGCGCATGCGCGCCCACGATGGCGCTGTTCCCGGCCCGCTCATGGCAGAGTACTATGCCCAGCGCTCATCCCCTGGGGCGTTTTTGATTGGTGAAGCGACTATCGCCGCGCCCAATGGTAACGGGTACCTTGGCGCACCTGGCCTTTACGACGACAGCCAAATCGCTGGCTGGCGGCTGGTCACGGAAGCTGTGCATGCCAAGGGCGGCAAGATTTTCCTGCAGCTGTACCACGCAGGTCGTCAGTCCCATTTGGACGTCCAGCCAGACGGCACGGCACCGGTGGGACCGTCGGCGATTGCCCACGGCGGCGTAGCATATACAAAGTCGGGGTGGACGCCTAACACGCCGAATCGTGCGCTGGAGATCAAAGAGATCGCGGAACTCGTTGAAAGCTTCCGTCGTGCCGCCGAGCGCGGCCTCGAAGCCGGTTTCGACGGAGTGGAAATACACTCCGCCAATGGCTACTTGTTCGACCAGTTCCTCCAGGACGGTAGCAACAAACGCACAGACATTTACGGCGGTTCGTTCGAGAACCGCGCGCGCTTCCTGCTCGAAGCCACACGGGCGGTGATCTCTGTCTGGGGTAGCGACCGGGTCGCGGTGCGCTTGGGCCCGAGCGGTTCGTTTGGCGACATGTCTGACAGCGACCCGGAAGGCCTGTTCACCTATGTGGCCACCGAACTCAGCAAGCTCGACCTCGCCTACCTGCACCTGATCGAGCCGCGTGTGCGGGGGGAGTCCGATGACGAGACCAGGGACCCCAACCCGGTAGCCTCGCAATTGATCCGCAAGTTCTACCGCGGAACAATCATTGCTGCAGGAGGATTCAAGGGCGAAAGCGCCGAGGCAATTGTTGCCGCAGGCGATGCCGACCTGGTGGCGTTCGGTCGCGACTTCATTGCCAACCCTGACTTGCCCGAACGACTCCGCCGCAAGCTTCCGCTGAATCCGTACGATCGCGAAACCTTCTTCGGTGGTACGGACATCGGCTATGTCGATTATCCGTTCTACGCTGAACGCATTGCCGCATGATTTCGCGCTGAGAGATCGGCCGCCCCGGACCCCCGGCGGCTGACCTTGGCACGATTCGCGATGAATCGTGCCCCGATTTTCCTCCGAAGATTCCCGCCGCATGGTTCGCAAGCATCCCGCATTCCCAGGAGGGATTGGCGTCTTACACTACTGCCACCAATTGGGCCAATCAATCGCCTTCCATTCAGGAGAAAAACCATGAGCGCGCTGCGTCCGGACGTCACCATCGAGACTCTCCATGAAGGCCAGCGTGGCATGCTCCCCGATTTGCTTGGCGTGCGCATTGTCGAACTTGCTCAAGGCGTGCTCACGGGAGAGCTTGCGATACGTCCTCAGTTGCTGGCACCTAATGGATTCCTGCATGCCGCCACGGTTATTGGGCTTGCCGATACGTGCTGTGGTTACGCCTGCATTGCTCACCTGCACGAGCACGCCCTCAATTTCACGACACTCGAACTCAAGAGCAACTTCCTCGGAACGTGTCGCGATGGAACGATCCGTGCCGTCGCGACAGCCGTGCATCTTGGGCGAAGCACGCATGTCTGGGATGCGTCGGTATTCGATACTGCCGGGCGTACGATCGCGCTGTTTCGTTGTACGCAGATGCTACTCCGCTAAATCGTCGCGGCACTGAGGGTCCTACTCTCTGCGGTCTTGGTGAGCAGCGCGGGAATGCGGTTCAACTCAGACTCAGGATCTCGCGAGCCTGGGCTGCGGTCGCGACACCCTGCGCGAAGGCACCAAGGTGGTGGTCGAGGACCTGCCGCGTCGCTGCGGCGAATTGAGGGGAAGCGTTCGGCATTTGACATTTCCGGTTTGGGACCGTGCTTCGGCGATCCTACCCACGCTCGCCCGCAAACTGTGCTGCCAGAGTTTCTCTCCAACTGTGCCTAGGGCATGAGATGTCGACGCCGTCTCTCATACGTTTTTTGCATAACCTATGTAACCCCTCTGCTGTTGATACCGTCTTTGCATGGGCAGTGGCGGTGTAGAAGTCGGAGCACTAGACTTCGGCAAGCTATTACAGACGAACCGTACCAGGGGAGACAATGTCCAACGCAAGCTTCAGAAATGAACACGATTTACTTGGCGACCGCGAAGTTCCTGCGGACGCCTACTATGGCGTCCACACGCTGCGCGCAGTCGAGAACTTCCCGATTACGGGCACTCCGATTTCCATCTATCCCGAGCTCATCAAGGCTCTAGCTGCAATCAAGCAAGCAGCTGCACTTGCAAATAATGAGCTCGGCTTGCTCGACAAGCACCGTTGCGATGCAATCGTCAATGCGTGCAAAGAGATCACGGCTGGCGCGCTCCACCAGCAGTTCGTCGTTGATGTAATACAAGGCGGCGCTGGCACATCGACGAACATGAACGCCAACGAGGTAATCGCGAACCGTGCGTTGGAGCTGCTCGGCCACAACAAGGGTGAGTATCAGCATCTTCACCCGAATGAACACGTCAATATCGGCCAAAGCACGAACGACGTTTATCCGACGGCACTCAAGATTGCTACTTGGTTCGGCATTGGCGGGCTGTTGGATGCCATGGCTGTCTTGCGCGAAGCATTCGAGGCAAAGGCGGAGGAGTTCGCTCACATCATCAAGATGGGTCGTACCCAGTTGCAGGACGCCGTACCAATGACGCTGGGACAGGAGTTCAGCACGTATGCGGTGATGCTGGGCGAAGACGAGCAACGCCTGCGTGAGGCTGCAATGTTGATTTGCGAGATCAATCTCGGCGCTACAGCGATTGGCACAGGCATTACCGCACATCCGTCGTACGCACCGGTTGTGTTGCAACGGCTTCGTGAGATCACCAAGATCCCGCTCGAGACAGCTCCCAACCTCATCGAAGCAACGCAGGACTGCGGCTCTTTCGTACAGCTCTCCGGCGTGCTTAAGCGAGTAGCGGTCAAGCTATCCAAGACGTGCAACGACTTGCGCCTGCTGTCGAGTGGACCTAGAGCTGGCCTCGGTGAAATCAACCTGCCGCCGATGCAGGCGGGGTCTAGCATCATGCCGGGCAAAGTGAATCCCGTCATTCCGGAAGTGGTGAACCAGATTGCCTTTGAAGTCATCGGCAACGACGTCACTGTCACCTTTGCTGCAGAGGCAGGCCAGCTTCAACTGAATGCCTTCGAACCGATTATTGCGCACAGCCTCTTCAAGAGCGTCAGCCATCTTCGCGCCGGTTGCTTGACGCTGGCCGAACGTTGCGTAAAGGGCATCACTGCGAATGAGGACAAGCTACGCGCGGCAGTACAGAATTCAATTGGTGTAGTCACCGCACTGAACCCCTACATCGGATATGCGAACGCGACAGCTGTCGCCCAGGAAGCTCATGTAACCGGCGGCAGCGTCTATGAAATCGTGCTACGTAAAGGCCTACTTTCGCAGGACGAGCTCGACAGGATCCTTCGTCCGGAATCGCTAACGCGCCCTGTGCCGCTTGACCTCCATACGAAGTCGCGCTGAAAGCCGTGCTCAGTTTGTGAAGTGAGGTCGCTATGCGCTACCGAGATTGGCGGCGCACGACGTCCCCACCTGACTGAGTGGAAACCGAGGCGGTGAGTACATGATGTCAAAGTACTCGGTCAGCAGCAGCGGAGAGCCCTGAGACGCCTTGTCTCTCTCTCGTACCCTTTTGGGGCCCCCTGCCAACCTTGCGGATGAAAGCGCCAATCACACCGCCCGATGATCTGAACGGGGCCCAAGCAGGGCATTTGGGGATTGCCCGCGTTAACTCCCAGGGACTCCAGAAGCCGGCGCAGACCATTTTGTGAGGCATTCTCGTCGCACAGATGGTGTGTGTCGCAGCTCGGGCAATCCCACTCACGGATAGACGGGTGAATACCGCCCTCCACGACGTGATTGCACACGTGACAAGTGCGCGTGGTGCCGGTTTCGTCCAGCACTACCGTGCGCTTACCCGAGCGCGTCGCCATCCACTGAAGAGTGCCCTTGAACGAACCGTGCATGCTGCGATTACGGACGGCACGGTTGTACTTTCGACCTTTTCCATGGTCTCCGTTCTCGGGAACATAGTCCCCGATCCCAACGACGTCATAGTGTCGAAATAGCTGGTTAGCCAGCGAAAATTGAAAGAGCTTTCTTTGTTTCCATGCATCTGGAGCGGATCACGGGCGTGTGTATGGGAATTAAGGCACCAATCCTCTTAAGACAAGTTCGCAGCTGCCGCATCTACCTGTTTTGCTAAACACCGTCGCTGTTTTGCAGGGCCGCCGCCCGCAGTACCGCCATGAACTGCCGCATGGCCTCCGACGGCAGCTCGTTCTTGCGGGTAACAATGCCGTAGCTGGACATGTTGCGCCGGATCGGCACTGGAAGTCGCGCCAACATGCCTTCGGCGACGAATCGCTGCACCACGGCACGTGGCTGCAGTGAGAGCATGTCCGTCGCCCCCAGCAACTCCAGCGTCGAAAAAATCGATGGCGTCTCCACCATACCGACCAGTGCCTGAATGCCGGCCGCCGATACGGTTTCATCGAAGAGCTGGCGGATAGCCGTCAGCGGCGGATAGAGAATCCAGGGCCATGCGCCCACATCAGCGAACTCCAGCCTGGACTTGGCCAGCAAGGGATGCCCCGGCCGGCATACGACCCAGACCGGTTCCGGCGACAGCTCCTCGAAATCGAAGATCGCCCGATGCCGTGGTTCGGTCAGGCGCCCCACCATGATGTCCAGCCGCCTGTCTTCGAGCCAGATGGCGAGCTGGTCGCTGCTCTGCTCGATCAGTTTGACCATCAGCCGCGGCCGCTGCTGCAGGATGTCGCGGATCGCCGACGTCACCACCTGGGCGGCCGAAGCGGAAATCGCGCCGACGGTCAGGTGGCCATGCCCGCCAGCCCGTAGCGCTTCCAGTTCGCTCATGAACTTGCCCAGTTCAGCCAGCGCGGTCGACGCATAGCGCAGCGCGAACTCGCCGAGCTCTGTGGGGCGCATATCCCTTGGCAGGCGATCGAACAGCCTGGCCTGCAGGGTGTCCTCGATATCGCTCAGGATTTTCGTGGCCGCCGGCTGGGTGACATGCAGCTGCTCCGCCGCTACGCGAAGGTTGCGGGTGCGCCCCAACACGTCGAGCAACTGAAGGTGTCGGAAGCGCAACTTAGCAAGCACGGCGGACGGGGCAGACGCGGTCTGTCTCGGCATACAGGTAAACCCGTTAATATCAATAACCAGATGGAATGGATTTTACCCAATTATCAATTGGATGTTTATCGCAGCGAAACGTAAAGTTCCACCCATTGCTGCGCGTCGCAGCGTGCTCATGACAACAACATCAGGTGGAGACAACGATGACATCGCCCCTTGCGCTCAGTGCAACGCAAACGCTCCCTGCGGACGGGTTCACCGGCACGCTGGTCGGCCGGGCCTGGATTCCGGCCGACCACAGTGTGCCCGGAGGTCCAGGGGTGGTTGTGGTGCGCCCGGACGGCGTATTCGACATCTCCGAGGCTGCGCCAACTATGAGCACCCTTCTGGAAAGCGACGACCCGCTGGCGGTGGTGCACAACACTCCCGGCCGCTGGATCGGCGATCTGGATGCACTGCTGACCCACACCGCCAATCCGGAGGGCACCCCCTCGCAGGCCCGTCTGCTCGCACCCTGCGACTTGCAGGTGATCAAGGCCGCGGGCGTGACCTTCGCCGGCAGCCTCATCGAGCGGGTGATCGAAGAGCGGACCAAGGGAGATCCGCAAGGTGCTGCGGAGGTACGCAGCAAGATCGGTGCGCTGATGGGCGACCGCATTTCACGGATCCGGCCGGGTTCGCGGGAAGCTGGCGAACTGAAGGCCCTGCTGATCGAGCATGGCATGTGGTCGCAGTACCTTGAAGTGGGTATCGGCCCGGACGCCGAGATCTTCACCAAGGCACCGCTGCTGTCCGCGCTGGGCACCGGCACGGAAATCGGCCTGCATCCGGGCTCGGCGTGGAATAACCCGGAACCCGAAATCGTGCTGGCCATCAACAGCCGTGGCGATGTGGTCGGCGCCACGCTCGGCAATGACGTCAACCTGCGCGACTTCGAGGGCCGCAGCGCGCTGCTGCTTGGCAAAGCCAAGGACAATAACGGCTCATGCGCAATCGGGCCGCTACTGCGCCTGTTCGACGACAGTTTTTCGCTCGATGACGTGCGAGGCGCCACGGTCGATCTCCGTGTAGAAGGCGCGGACGGCTTCGTGCTGTCCGGCACCAGTTCGATGGATCAGATCACGCGTGACCCGCTGGACCTGGTTGCGCAAGCGATGGGCGCGAACCACCAGTATCCCGACGGTGCCATGCTGTTCCTCGGTACGCTCTTCGCACCGGTGGAAGACCGCGATACCGCGGGCGGTGGCTTCACGCACAAGGACGGCGATGTCGTCACCATCTCCAGCACCAGGCTTGGCCGCCTGATGAATCGCGTTGGCCGCAGCGATCGCATCGCGCCCTGGACGTACGGCGTGCGCGCGCTGATGACCCATCTCGCCGCGCGCGGCCACACCAACTTCTGAACACTCGCGCCACCACGGCGCCCGGACCACCGCAGCTACCCCGCGAGAAGCCAGAGACGGGGACGCCGCGATTCATCGTTGAAGCCGCTAGGTGCGGCTTCAACCGGAGACAACTCATGCAAGCTCAAGCTTCCCACCACGATCCGCTAGCGAGCGCTGTCAGCAAGGCCCGCCTGCGTCTTGCGCCCTTCCTCGCGCTAATGTTCGCCCTGTCGATGCTCGACCGGTCGAACGTCGGCTTCGTCAAGCAGGCGCTGATGATCGATTCCAAAATCGTCAACGCCGCCTATGCGCTGGGCGCCGGCATCATCATCATCGCTTATGCCCACTTCGAGATTCCCAGTAACCTGATCCTGCATCGTGTCGGTGCCAAGATCTGGCTTAGCCGCATCATGGTCACCTGGGGACTGGCCTCAGCCGCCATGATGTTCGCGCACGACGAGACCTCGTTCTACGTGCTGCGCTTTATCCTTGGCGTGGCGGAAGCCGGCTTCTCGCCGGGCGTGATTCTGTATTCGACCTACTGGTTTCCCGCCAGCCAGCGTGGCAAGGCGCTCGGCGTGTACTACTTCGGCCTACCCGTGGCCCTGGTGCTCGGCGGCCCCGTCTCCGGGTTGCTGCTGGATGTGATGGGCGGCCAGCTCGGGCTGCGCAACTGGCAATGGATGTTCATCATCGAGGGCCTGGCAGCTTCGGTGGTTGGCGTGATTGCCTTCTTCTATCTAGTCAGCAAACCGCGCCAGGCAAAATGGCTGAACGCCGAGGAGAAGGCGGCGCTGGAGGCCGCGATCGCGGCGGAAGACAATCAGAAGACCACGCATGGCCCTGCGACCGCACTGAGTGCGCTGGCCAACTGGCAGGTGCTGCGTTTCGTTGCCATCTACTTCGCCATCCAGGTCAGTGTCTACGGCGTCATCTTCTACTTGCCGACGCGCATTTCCGAACTGACTGGCACCGCGATCGGGGCGAAGGTCGGCCTGCTCACCGCGATTCCATGGCTTTGCGCGCTGATTGCCCTGCGCCTGATCACCGGCATGGCAGATGCCAGGGGCAAACAGCGCGAGTTCGCCATGGCCATGCTCGCCATGGCCGCCACGGGCATCGCGCTGTCGACGCTGGGGCACGAACTGATTCCGGTGCTGCTGGCCTTCTGCCTGGCGACCGTCGGCTTCGTCGTGGTGCAGCCGCTGTTCTGGACGCTGCCGACCGCTTACCTGAGCGGCACCGCAGCAGCCAGCGGCATCGCCCTGATCGGCGCGCTGGGCAACCTTGGCGGCTTTATCGCGCCGACGCTGAAGACGGCCGTCGAATCCACGTTCCATAGCCAGCAGGCAGGCATGCTGGCCCTGGCCATCGCGGGTGTCGTCGGTGTCGCGCTGCTGATGAGCGTTGGCGCCCGTTCCCGTCGCAGTTCGGCATTGCGGCTCGACCCGTCCAAGGCCGCGTGAACGCCCCCCTTGTATTCCCTGTCTCCGATCACCGTCTCATGACCATCCTCGGCCTTCACTACATCGGCGGCGAACGCGCCGCCTCCGCCGGTACCGCGCTGTACAGTATCGACGCCATCACCGGCGAGCGGCACCCGGTCAGCTTCCATGAGGCGACCGAAGCCGAAGTGGTAGCCGCCTCGCTGGCCGGGTACCGGGCCTTTCCCGCATTCCGGGCCACGTCCCCGAGCGAGCGTGCCGCGCTGCTGGAAGCCATCGCCGACGAAATCGATGCGCTGGATCATTCGTTCCTTGCCGCGGCCCACCGCGAGACGGCCTTGCCGCTGGCACGGCTGGAAGGCGAACGCAAGCGCACCAGCATCCAACTGCGCATGTTTGCGGCCACGGTGCGGCGTGGCGACTTTCTCGATGTACGCATCGACCGCGCGCAGCCGGCGCGCCAGCCGCTGCCGCGTCCGGATCTGCGGCAATACCGCGTCGGCGTGGGGCCCGTGGCCGTGTTTGGCGCAAGCAACTTCCCGCTCGCGTTCTCGGTGGCGGGCGGCGACACGGCATCGGCGCTCGCCGCCGGCTGCCCGGTAGTGGTGAAGGCCCATCCGGGCCATATGGTCACGTCCGAGTATGTTGCCGATGCGATCGAACGCGCGATCTCACGCAGTGGCGCTCCGGCGGGCACCTTCAGTATGGTGTTCGGCACGGCCGTTGCTGGTGCGGCGCTGGTACGGGCGCCGCACATTAAGGCCGTCGGCTTTACCGGATCACTGGCCGCAGGCCGTACCCTGTTCGATATGGCGCAGTCACGGCCAGAGCCGATTCCGGTGTTCGCGGAGATGTCCAGCGTGAACCCCGTGTTCCTGATGCCCTCGGCACTGTCCGCGCGCGCGCCCCAGATGGCGCGCGAGCTGGCCGCCTCGGTGACCTTCGGCTGCGGCCAGCTTTGCACCAACCCTGGGTTGGTGCTCGGGGTCCGCTCACCGGCATTCGATGCATTCGTCGCCGAACTCGGCACCGCACTGACGCTGACCGAGCCGCAGCACATGCTAGGCACCGCCATCCAGCAGAATTTCCAGCGCGGGCTGGCCAACTTGAGCGAGATACCGGGTGTGGAAGTGCTGGTGGCAACGGGAGCGGGTGGTCGTGTAGGTGGGCACTTGCTGAAAGCGAACCGCAGCCTGCTATTTGCAGAGGATCGCCCGTTGGAGGAGGAAGTATTCGGCCCATCCACTGTGATCGTGGCACTGGATTCCACGGACGACTTCCTGGCATTCGCGGAACGGATGCGGGGTCAGCTGACCGCGACGCTGATGGCCAATGAGGCCGACCTGCACCGTCATGCCGCACTAATCACGATGCTGGAAGACAAGGTCGGCCGGCTGCTCTGCAACAGCTACCCGACCGGTGTGGAAGTCAGCGACGCCATCGTCCACGGCGGCCCCTATCCGGCCGCCTCCGATGCGCGCGGGACCTCTGTCGGCAGCGCCGCCATCGAACGCTTCCTGAGGCCGGTGTGCTACCAGAACCATCCCGATGCCCTGCTACCGCCGGCCTTGCGTGACAGCAACCCGTGGAACCTGCCTCGCCTGATCGACGGAGTGCCAACACCGGCCGCGCTGCATCCCACGCACAACCTGGAGGCCACAGCATGAGTGCGATCCTGGAACAATACGCGTCAGCGACAGCGGAACCTGTCATCCGCCTGCATCCAGATGACGATGTCGTGATCGCACGCACCCAGCTGGTCGCTGGCACCCACGTGGGTGAAGGCGTGGTGGTACGCGGCCTGGTACCGGCAGGACACAAGCTCGCCGTGCGCGCGCTGGCGGCCGGTGCGCCAGTGCGCCGCTACGGTCAGGTGATCGGCCTCGCCATGCGCCCGGTCGCGCCGGGTGAACACGTCCATACGCACAACTTGGCCATTGGCGAATTCGAGCGCGACTATGCGTTCGGGACGGCAACGCGCCCCACTGCTCTGATGCCCTCCAGGCGCGAGCAGTTCATGGGTATCGTGCGTGCCGATGGGCGAGTCGGCACACGCAACTACATTGGCATCCTTACCTCGGTCAATTGCTCCGCCACCGCTGCGCGCGCAATCGCCGAGCATTTCCGGCGCGAGATCAATCCGCACGCGCTGGCCGAATTCCCTAACGTGGACGGCGTGGTGGCCCTGACGCACGGGCAAGGCTGCGCGGTGGATGCCGAAGGCGAAGGCTTGGCGCTGTTGCGACGCACGCTGGCAGGCTATGCACGTCATCCCAACTTCGCTGCCGTGCTGATCGTAGGCCTAGGCTGCGAAACCAATCAGATCGATGGCCTGCTGGAAAACCAAGGGCTGGCTCGCGGTGGCGCACTGAAGACCATGACCATCCAGGCCACCGGCGGCACCGCGCGCACAGTGGCCGCCGGCATTGAGCAGGTCAAGGCGATGCTGCCCGATGCCAACCGCGTGCAACGCAAGCCCGTCGACGCCTCCCATCTCGTGATCGGGCTGCAATGCGGCGGCTCAGATGGCTACTCTGGCATCAGCGCTAATCCGGCGCTCGGCGCAGCGGTCGACCGGCTCGTGGCCCAAGGCGGCACCGCGATCCTGTCGGAGACACCCGAGATCTACGGCGCAGAGCATCTGCTGACCAGCCGCGCCATATCGGCGGAGGTCGGCCACAAGCTGATCGACCGGATTCGCTGGTGGGAAGCCTACTGCGCGCGCATGAACGCAAGCCTGGACAACAACCCCTCGGCCGGCAACAAGGCCGGAGGGCTCACCACCATCCTGGAGAAATCCCTTGGGGCCGTTGCCAAGGGCGGCACCACCAACCTGGTCGACGTGTATCACTATGCGGAGCGGGTGAAGGCGGCTGGCCTGGTCTTCATGGACACGCCCGGCTACGACCCGGTCTCGGCCACCGGACAGGTGGCCGGTGGCGCCAACCTGATCTGCTTCACTACCGGGCGCGGTTCCGCCTATGGCTGCGCGCCGGCGCCGTCCCTGAAGCTGGGCACCAACACGGCCTTGTGGCAGCGCCAGCAAGAGGACATCGACCTCAACTGTGGTGCCGTCATCGACGGCACGCAGTCGATCGACGAGGTGGGAGAAGCGATCTTTCGACTCATCCTCGCGACGGCTTCGGGTCGGTGCTCGAAGAGCGAACTGCACGGGTACGGCCAGAACGAGTTCGTTCCGTGGCAGTTGGGCGCCGTCACCTGATGGCGCATCGGCGTGGTAGCCGCCGCTTGCCACCGTTCACCGTGCATCAGGAGCAGGCGTCAGTTTCGCCGCTGACGCCTCACCCCGTGCGATGCGGGCATGGAAATGTTGTTCCACGCTGAACGAGATACCCACGACGGCGAGATCCACTCCCTGTTCGCCGCTCTCGTGAAGACCTCCCCCGCACTGGCACGGTGTCCAGTGCCAGCATGCCAAAATCGGGCTGGATTAACGTCTCGCAGTCCCCGAACGGCACCCGTCGCGCTGTTTGAAAAGGAACTTGAGCAGGGGAAGCTCGTGATGGTGGAACCCAACCCGTCCGCGCCAAGCGTCGCGTACTCGTGCTACTCCTTAAAGTATCCACATGCTGCTTTGGGTTATAGCGTTGCAGAGATTGCTAGGCAGCAGCTTGACATTTGGCGTAGAGCTCAACGCACAGTAAGTCAACTGATAAGACCACAGTTCAAAATTCAAAGAGTTTTGAGTACCTGACTGATGGTGTCGCAGAATGACCCGCACCAGCGTACGCAGTGTCGCCGCGCCGCGCTCGAGATCCTTGACAGAGCGTAGACTGACGCCCGCAAGCGCTGCCACCTCGGCCTGCGTCAGATTCCATGACAGCCGCAGCAACCGCACATCGCGCCCTAATTGACGCGCACGTTCCGACACGCACCGTTCGCCCATGCGACCCTCCGTGAGTGCTGCAAAACCTCATTTCCCGTCAAATAAATATATATTATTTGTTATACTTTGGGGTGTACGGATGCAACGCGTTCGCCGAGCCCCACGTCTCCAAACGTGGGCCTCACGGAATCAAACCAACCCCGGAGTGCCATTTGCGATGTATGGGGTTGCCGGTCATTTTGCAGCTTTAGCTGTACAGCTAAAGCATCGTCGCCAGCTAAAACAATGAGTCGCCGACCACGCTGTGCAAGAAAAGACCCGACTCCGCAGAGCTTCATGAACAAGAGCAGCCAGCATTCAACAACGCCCGCTCCCGTCGCGAAACTCGCGAACGAGCTCAGCACAGTTCTGTCCGAGTCCACTAACAAACGAATCCGCGTCGTCCAGGTGGTCAAACCGAAGTCCGACAGCAATACGGGCCCGGATCTGGCGCTTGAACTCGATGTCGCTGGCACGACGGTGGAACTTGCTGTATCAACCTTGCGTTTCGCTTACGCGCCGCCGCGGTTAGCTCGGCGCGAATTCGACCACTGCTGCGATAGCGCCGCCGGCCACCTATCGGCACTTCCGGCCTCCGCGAGATAGCGATCCCAGCGGACCCGCGGGGTGAGACCTTGGACAATGCCACGGAAGTAGGCGAAGTGCTCTTGGTGCAATCGCTGTCGCTTGATTCGAGCGAGTAAGTGGTCTCATCCTTGGCAGCCTTGAAGTCGCGTAAGCAACTCCGAAGACCCGCTCTGAGCATCAGACGACATGGCGCTCTCTTGGCTGTGATGGCTCTGGCACGGCTCGGCGAGTCGACAGCTACCGAGAAAGAGCATTGCAGCAGTCGGCCTTTGGCGCCGGTTTTCTTAGAGTACAGAATAAGGCCGCTTATCTTGCACGGATATGTGCGATGCGGTCGTCGCCATTCCTGCACAATCGACATCGGTCACCCTCGCCGCTCGCGGCTGAGCCAAGCACGCATTGCGCACCCCACCTCATCAGTCGAAAAGAAAAACGAGCGCCACAAGGACGCCCGCTTGAGCTTGCTACCGCTATCACCTCAGACGAGCTGCTCACCCTTCTGGTCCAGCCCGAGCACGGGTTCACCGTAGGGCGGAAGGTCATCCAAGCGGGTAACCCAACCAAAGGGAAACACCACCAGGCCGTTCTCACCCGCGTGGGCGAAACACCGACGAAGCTTCATGTGATACTCATAGAACTTCTCTTCGCCTACCGATTTGACAGCCGCCTCCCATGCATCGAAGTCGGCGACGAGCTTCTTGCAGACCACAGGACCGAACGTCATGCCGGTCATGCCGTAGCGGAGCAACTCCCAGAACGGACCGCGACCATCGGTCTCGGGATACTTCTCTTCATCCTCGACCAACGCGGCAACCGCCTTGAACCATTCACCGACGGTCCTGCGACCTTCCAGCGGCTTTCCCGGGGAAATCAGCACAGTCAGCTTTCGACAGTAGTTGTAGAACCACGGATCATTGATGTCGTCGTAACAGAACCGTTCCCGGCTGCTCGTCTCGAACTCATAGGACGCATCGGTGAGCAATCCCTCAGCAAGCTGCGGATATGAAGCTGGTGGAGCGGCCCCCTGAAACGCCGGACACAGTCACCCACTTACAATAGCGGGTAGGCATACGACTGTGTTTATGACTAAAACGAAGCAGGAATTGGTGGAAGTGTTGACGGGGCCGGAGCGTCGGCGACGTTGGTCGCCTGAAGAGAAGCTTGCGATGGTGCGCGAGAGCTGCGAGCCGGGCAAGACGGTATCGATGGTGGCGCGCCAGCATGGCGTCAATCCAAACCAGCTCTTCCAACGGCGCAAGCTGTACCAGGACGGCAGTCTGTCTGCGGTCAGTGCTGGCGAGGAGGTGGTACCCGCTTCCGAGTTGGGCGACGCGCTCAAGCAGATTCGGGAGCTGCAGCGCCTGCTGGGCAAGAAGACCATGGAGAACGAGATTCTCCGAGAAGCGGTGGAGGTGATGAAGTCGCGAAAATGGATTGCGCGCTCACCCTCATTGCCGGGGGACGACCTGTGAAGCGGGTCTGCGAAGTTCTCGGTGTAGCGCGCTCGAATGTGGCAGAGAAGCTGGCTCGTTCTGCCGACTGGCAGGACGGGCGTGCCGCGAGGAAAACCGACGATGCCGGGCTGGTCGAAGAGATTCGCATTGCAGTCGCGCATCTGCCCAGCTACGGCTATCGGCGGGTCTGGGGCGTACTGCGTAGGGAACGAGAGCATCGGAGCGCGCCTCCCATCAACGCGAAGCGGGTCTATCGGGTCATGCGTGAGCACGGCCTGCTGTTGCAACGCAGAGCGGTTCCGCCGAGGCCTCAGCGCCGACATGATGGCAAGGTTGCTGTCGTGAAAACGAATCAGCGCTGGTGCTCTGACGGCTTCGAATTCCGCTGCGACAACGGGGAGCCGCTGCGCGTGACGTTCGCCCTGGACTGCTGCGACCGCGAGGCGATGAGCTGGGCGGCAACCACTGGTGGGCATAGTGGTGAAGTGATCCGTGACGTGATGTTGGCCGCCGTCGAGAATCGCTTCGGTAACGCAATGAAGGCGCCAGTGGAAATTGAATGGCTGACCGATAACGGCTCGGGCTACACGGCTGACAAGACCAAGGCGTTCGCGTCGGCCATTGGCCTGAAGCCGCTGACCACGCCGGTTTGCAGCCCGCAGAGCAACGGGATGGCCGAGAGCTTCGTGAAGACCATGAAGCGCGACTACGTCGCCTTCATGCCCAAGCCCGATGCCGAGACAGCAGTTCGCAACCTCGCTATCGCCTTTGAGCATTACAACGAGCAGCATCCCCATAGCGCCCTGAGTTACCGCTCCCCGCGGGGGTTCAGGCGTGCGATGGCCTTATCAATTTAACGGTGTGACCGTGTCCGGGGATACGGGGGCAAATCCAGCTGGCGCGACCACCGCGACCGTGGAGCATTGCTGTGCCAACAGCGAACGGTGGAAGCTTAGGGGGTCGGGGGTCCTAGCCAGGTTGGAAATGGCAATGAAACAGCAAAAGCGTACGCCCATAGGGAAACTCCAGCGAAGCGAGCATGGAAAGATGGCGGCGTCTCAGACGCGAAGCCACCTTCCACAGCGATGTTATTGAGCAGGTCTTTGACCTCGGTTTTGCATGCCGACGAAGCGACTTGCGGAGAGGTATAACGCAAAAAAAATCAATTGACGGCGCCAGGGAGATTGGCCCGGAGGAAACCGGCGCTTATTGCTGGCAGTTTTCGTCAAAAATTTCTTTTGTAACAAAGGAGAAGAAGGTGTCCAGCGTCGCTCCCGCTGTGGCGCTATTGCAGAGAATGAGGACTGCGTGGGGAGGAGAGATGGGAAGTTGGCGAATGCAGCACAGGGCCCGCGATGGCTGCGCTTGCCGAGGGCACTGGGGACTGGCCGGCCAGCACCTGCGTTGCCTACCGGATTCCCAGCGCGCGATAGCAACTGACCTACGCATACCGCAAGCCCCGTGCCCTCCTTCTCATCGGTTTGGCCCGTCCTGAATAAGGGAACGCCAAGGACGTCTGATTATTTCCGACATCCTGACTACCCCTCCCATCACAGGAAGATAGTGGGGGCGGCTTAGGTTGGCTCCCACTGGCCATGGCGCCCAGCGACCGCTGGCACCGCTGGCACCGCTGCATTGCTGCACTGCTGCGCGAGCAGCGAGGCCTCTATGCCTAACGTCCGGCACGGCGTACGACATGGCCCTTGCCTAACAAGGCTCGACGGCGAAATTCGCATCGTCAAACGCTACATTCTGTGCGCAAAGGCACATTTCCATCCTACTTATCCTGCTCCGGAATGTATAAAAGAAAGCTACAGTTTTGGAGAAATTCCAAATGATCCGAATCGGCTACGGAAAAATACATTTGTCGAATATATGCATATTCCCTTTTGCTCTTGCGCACAGGATACTCGGGTTGGCTGCAGCTTGTGGGCTGCTTGCTGGTTGCGCGGCTTACGTGACCCATCAACCAGACACCGCGTCTAGCCAAGGAATCCGCTATTACGAGAACTCGCCCTACCTGATCGTCTACTCCGACGGCAAGGGCGGCCTGCGATGGCAGATTCGCTACCTCCCTGACCAAAGTAGGATCATGACAGTCAGTCCGACGATCGTCGGAGGACGCACGGAGATGGCGCTGTACTTTCAGAATGGCGTGCTTTCGACAGTGAGCGTTCTCGGCGACAGCACGGAGCTCCCGAAAGCCGTGATCGCTGCGGTTCAAAGTGCAATTCCGTTGCTCGCGGCCGCCGGGCCGACTGTCGACGGATTTCCTGCGCCCTATCTATACAAAATCGTGGTGGACGGGGAAATCCTTACCTTCATCGGTGGTCAGGGCGACACTTCGATTCAGGTACCCATAAATCCGGGAGCAGGACAATGATCAGTGACTCTGCTGCTCTTCGCGCGTCGCACACGATCGTTGCCGCCGCGCTTCTGATAACCGGCTGCGCGAACGTAAACGTCAGTCAAGTGAAGGATGGGGACGCCACCAAAGGACTGCGCTACTATCTGCCTAAACCTTACCTTCAGACCGTTCCACAAGCGGACGGTACGATTAATGTCGAGGTCATATTCCTCCCTGACCGAAGCCGGTCGTATGCGATCGACACTAGTTCGTACCTTAGCTCCTACACATTTCAAGCATCTCGGGATGAAAAGGGCCTTTTGACGGCAATCGAGTTCAAAGCTAGCACTGCTGCCGTGGGACAGCAACTCGCCAGCAGCTTTGGAACCTATGCAGTCCAGGCGTACAACATGCAGACCGCAGCGGCGGTCGCGCAGCAGGCGCAGATCAACACTGCACAGACTGCCCTCGATACCGCGCGCTCGAACCTGGCGTCAGCCGAAGCCACGTTGGCCAGTAATCTGGCCAACGGTGCGAGCGCGGACACGGTTAGATCCGACCGTGCCACGGTCGCCAGCGCTAGGGCTAAAGCCGACATCGCAGCAGAAACGCTTCTCCGGACACAGACCACGTCGCAGCTTGTGAATAACGCTAGCGCTGCGGCGGGTTCAACGGTAACGACCACCGGGCCAACGCTCGGTACGGGGTTTCCCCAGCCGGGAGCGTGGACGCAACCGGCGGTGGTTAACCTCCCCCAGCAATTTGGCCCCGTGCTCTATGCAGTTAACGACAATGGCTCGAAGGTTTCACTGGTCGCCGTAAAGGCTAAGCTGGACGGCACCACAACAGCGGCCACGCAAGGCGGGGTCCAGAAGGCTGCACAACCCGCGTTTAGAACAACAAGTGCCGCACTTGGCCCGCCATCGTTGGTCCCGATTAGTCAGACCCAGCCGACCAGTGTCAAACAGGCTACGTTCGTCTTCGACCGGCCGGTTAAGGAGATAACCTCGCTCGGAAGCTCGACTACCACCGACACAGCGCCACCTGTCCTCGTGGACGCTTCGGCCGCTCCAAAGCTCTCGGGGGACGGCAAGACTGTTACCGTGGACACTACCAAACTGAAGGCCGGAAACTATCTCGTCACCGTCGCCTACAAATACGTCGTCGATCCGGCCGGTAACACGCTTTCAAACACCAAGCAAGCAAAGCTGACCATAACGCCTTGATCCATGATTCCCGTCACCTGCTATGTCGCGGACTTCAACTTGCGGCCCGGATTCCCGATTGTCTCGGACTTGAGCTTGAACGGACGACCGATCAACGCCTACTTGCGAGAGGCCTCGGGTAACTCGGCAATCGAGCTCACATGCGATTATTCGCGGCGCGGTCGAGTGCCCGACCTGGTCAGCCCGCTCGGCGTGGGCGAGGATCAGATGATGGAAGCGCTAACGCGGATCCTAACGCCAGTGCAGCGTCCGGGTGTGCCAACTATCGGGCTTTTATTGACCGACTCGCTAGTAAAAGCGCCGCAGCAGTTCGGATTAATGTTCGACATCGACGGCCGCGACTCAGAATTGGGGCCTCGCCAGGGGTGCGCGGTATTCCTTACTGCCATTGCCAGCGCGATGGGCACGGATCTTACGGATCAGGCGTCACGCGAATTCATCAGTCTCATCGCTCTACATGAGATCGGGCATGCGTTTAACCTTTGGCATGTCGATGGTGACAGCATCATGCAAACACACCCACAGGGGAGCGCATTTGGTACGCTGGAGTTCGAGGACAGGCAGCGGCTTTTTCTCTCGCAGGCAGCAGACAGCACCCTGGCGAGCAGCGTCCTGCCTGGACCCGGATGCGCGGCTTACGGAACACGGCCAGCCGGATTCCCAAGCGGGGATGGCGATCCATTCGCATCGCCTTCGAGAAGGAAGCGTAAGCTGGAGTTACATATCGGTCTGTCGGCCGAAGCGTTATGGCCCTTTGAGCCGATAGAATTGGATGTCTCACTTTCGCTGTCCAACGATGCTCGCAGAGCAGTGGCAGTTCCAAACGAAATTGACCCAGGCTATCCATCGTTCCAAATCTGGCTCACACGGCCTGACGGTCTGCGCTTTCGCTACAGACCTGCCACGCGCTTCTGCAGGCGCAACGGTACACTGAGCCTCAAGCCGGGCGAGCCGCATGTGCGCGATATCGCCCTAGGTTGCCAGTCCGGCGGATATACCTTCGCAGTGCCTGGCGAATATCAGGTGCAGGTAGCGTTCGCGGTGACAGCGGATGAGTTCATCATGTCCAATGTCGCAAAATGCACCGTTAAGGCGGCCGAGCCATCGTCAGTGCAGTGGCTTGCAGCAAAAGCTGTGCTCGACAATGGCGAGGCCAGACGACTACTGCAATACAAGCGAAGGATCCCGTCGCTGCAGACCTACGACTCCTTGACGCGATATGCTGTCGACGCGAGCACTTCACCGCAGACCGCTGCCGCGATCCACTTCGCGATTGGGCGTGCGTTGACCGACACCGCGATCTCGATCGGCGGGCAACAAGATGAGCCGCTTTTACAGAAGGGAAATCGCCATCTCCATCTGGCGCTCGATTCCAATGCGTTGAGTTCAAAGCGTGCACTCGAGGCCAATACACGTCTGCAGCGTTGAAAGCCCGGTAGCGAACTGACTGCCGAACCGCCATGAGAGTAGGCATCGAATCGAGACGCTCAGGCTGGAGTTCCCCACGGCGTTGTTGCAGTACGTGGCGATGCGGCTTTCGGCCAAATTTTCTCAAATTCTGCCTTTTCCAATTTATGCGTGTCTATATATACGTCGCTCTTAACTAAGTCGCGATACGTGCTGACAAGTCGAGCAGCAGCATCGCCATCGAGTTCACGCTGCCCCGTCGTCACGTCAAAAACTCTTCGATGACGTTCGCCAAACCTGTCTTTGTAATCGATAACGGCAAAATGGATAGCATAAGTATTCAGTCGACGACCATCTGAATTCGCGAATGCAGATACTCTGTTGTAAAATTCCCTTTCGTTCGTTGTAAATACCTCGTATAAGCGCCCACTATAGTTTCCGAGATATTCCTGAACTGAGCTGAATGCATAAATGACCGGAACGTAAACTGCGCGAATCTGACTATCCGCTTGAGTACGTGGAGCGCCTGCAATCTGTAACTCGCCAATGTAGAGAAATGTCAAAGGGTGAACAGACAGTTCGGTTAGCTCTCCGCCCGTGTTTTCGACGCTAAGCATTGCATGGTCAGGCTTCGCAGACGGTCGACTCAACTGTACTTTGATGAAAGGCTGCGCAAGCCGCTCAGCAGAGGACAGATTAGAGGCACGCCGTTTGTCGAGTTCAAGTATGCATTGCACGTAGGCTTGGTACTTTTTCTCATCACCGGTCATCAGACCGTTGCGCATGGCGTCAATTCTAATCTCCGTTGCACGCTCAGCTGATATTTCACCACTATATGCGTCCTTCTCCGCAGCAATCTTCAGGCCCACGCGATCATCAACACCTAGTCCTCCACATCGAGCCACATCTTTCATTTCAGCGTCCCGCTGGACAAGCGAGCCCGCTGTGGTAGAGGTGCCGGTCATGGAGCAACCTGCAGTCACAGCAAAAACCGCACAAATGGCGATAAAACACATTCTCATTCTGAAACCTCGATGGTCTATAGCGTAACTGGTGTTTTCGGTCGTTCGCGGAAAAACTTGATGGTAAATGCGTCGGAACATCCGCGATCGCCGCGGTCCGAGCCTCACACCGTCATTCCCTCGCCCAGGACAGACGCAGTTTTCATTCATTTCATGACCGCTCGGCACACCTATACTGAGGATGCAAAAACATCCTCACCTCCGCGCGGAACAAGCCGGCACTCCTTTTCTCCTCAATACCTCAGCTTCGGCTGGGCCAATTTTGAAATGGCCGGGCGGCAAGACGCAGATCCTCCCGACGCTCCGGAGACTGCTGCCCGCTGGAAACCGCCTGGTGGAACCGTTCCTTGGCGGTGCCAGTGTGTTCCTTGGCACTGACTTTCCGAGCTACCTGTTGCTCGACGCACATGTCGACCTCATCGGCATGTACAAACAGATGGTTCAGCGTCCCGAGCGAATCATTGAGCTAGCCCGTCCGCTCTTTTCCCAACACGCGGCCAAAGAGGAAATCTATCTCTATATCCGCGAAGCACTCAATCAAGCGGCGCCGGCTGACAGAAGCTGCATGCACGTGTGCCAGGCGTTTCGGTATCAAACTGGCGCTGAAAAACGCTGGAGGCCTTTCGGTGGCGTCGCATGCATCGAACAGGCTAACTGCTCCATGTTCGTAGCATCCCGTTGTGCTCAAAGATGTCGGAGATCAGATATCTTCCGCCACGTCGTTCCTAGGAAAGCCATACGAGTGAACGGAAGCGTTGCCCTATTGCATTTGGTCAAGGGCCACGCGAACATTGAAGGCCGAGTCGGCCCGGAAGTCCGGCACGAAGACATCGTCCGTCCGCAGTATGGCAGAAAGCTCAACTAGCGCGGCGAAGACATCGCCGAGCAGCTCGAGGCCAAGCAGCGGCGATGGCACTGGCGAGTGATCCGCTATCGTCGGCCAAAGAAGGCCTGCGTTCGCTGTGACTGCATCGTTCAGGCGGCCGCGAGCCGGCCACATTGACCGCGGTATGTCGGTGCCTAGTCTGTCCCCAATGCCTTGGTTTGAGAGTTCTGCGACTACCGGTAGTCGGCAATATACACGCGGGATGACGTTGAGTGAGCCGCTTGACATTTGCCGATAGCGTCTGACAAGGCCTGCACACTAGCACACCCGCTGGTTCGTTGGGCCTTGGCTTAGCAGATGGCTCGATCGCAACCTCAATCTCTTGTCCCTGGCCATGGATATCCCAACAACGTTCAGGCTAAGGCAGCCTGGCCCATAGATTGGTCATCACGGAACTCGTCGCCTCGCGCGATTGCAGATCTGTTACGTTGGGGTTCAAGACGAACTGTACCTGCAAGTCTCGACCTTCCTCTTCTACCATCACACCCATGGTTCAGAGACGTCCTCTACCGACATACCTGACGACAGGGCGTTGACCATTCCGTATATCTTCTGATCGATCTATATAGGAAATTCATCATGCAACGCCGTACCCTGGCTACCGCCCTGCAAGCCCTAATTCTCGCAACCAGCGCCATGGCAGCACTGCACGCTGAAACCGTGAGCGCCCGCACTGTCACCGAGCCGCGAAACGTGTACTCCGATGGAGCACGTAGCGTCCAAGAAGAACGAAGCGTCTACACCGATGGCGCTCGCGGTGTACTCGATAGCCGTAGCGTGTACAGCGATGGCGCCCGTGACGTACGCAGCGAGCGCAGTGTGTTCACCGACGGAGCGAAAGGCACAGGCGCTCTTACAACAGCTGGCATGGACCGAACTGGTGTGTCTGCCCCCCCGGGAGGCGCAGCCTGATGCACACACCTGCCTAACTTGCACCCTCACCTAAGCATTCCCGGCGAGAATCTCATCGAGATTCGTTGCCCGGGAACTGCTTATCTGCAGATCCTTCCGATCACATCCTCGGTCATGTTGGGTGTGGCGGTTATCACGCTGTCCAGCGCAGTTCCCATAGCGTTTTGCATATCGGAACTAGTTGCTTACTCCGTTCGAATCGATCGCCTCGTTCGAGACGCTCTCTACCGGCGCTCCAACGGGCCCCAAAGATCTTCTGCGGGGGTGCGTTCCTGGAACCACACCCCCGCACCGCATCAGCCCTATTGTTTCATCCCGTCGGGAGCCGCAGGCTTCTTTTGTCGAACTTTCGACCCGGTTGTCGCGGGCTTGATCGACTTGCTATCGACAAGCGAACTCGCAGTATCGGGAACGTAGCCATCTCTGTTGGTAACTCGCTCGGCATCCTGCATGTACCCATCCTTATTGCTCACACGTTGCGCGTCGGATGACTTACCCGCATTCGTTTCTGCACCGTGGTTGTAACGGTCGCGAGGACCACCTGCGTGGGCTACGTTGACAGAAAGCGTCATTGCTGTGACCACTGCTAGCCAAATTCTCATGGACTCCTCCTAATCATCTTGATGTACGTAAGGTACATAACCGCCTTACCTCAACTCCGGCGGAAAGCGGTATATAAAAATGCCTCTCAGGATTCACATAGAAAGCAGAATATAAATATCTTCTTCACTCCCATAGCGATGAGTTTTAGTCGTAATTTATCTAGCAGTGTAGCTCCCGCACCTCAACTAACAAAACCATTATTTCTGGGTTCCGCTCTTACCTAGTGAGGCATTCGTCATAACTTTTCAAAACGTTACTAAAGTCTTCCATTACATCGACATAACAGCGTACTATTGACACACAGCCTGTCCGATTTTTATGAGGCGCGCAGTCGGAGCAGGCTCCTGAATCGCGCCCATGTCATGAGATATTCTATGAGCAAGACTTTGTTCTCTAGTCTGATCATCGTTGCTGCTACTGTTGGTGCGACGGAGGTTGTGTACGCGCAGCAAAAGCCGGTGGACCCCTATACCCAAGGCGCCAAGACAAGCAAGCCTGATCCGTACACAGACGGCGCTAAGTCGGGAAGATTCGATACCTATACTGATGGCGCCAAGACTTCCGTGCGAAGTGACCTGGCGCCAAGGAAGGCTGACCCCTACACCGACGGCGCCAAGACAACAAAACCCGACCCTTACACAGACGGTGCTAAGACTGGCAAGCCCGACCCCTACACCGACGGGGCAAGGAAACAATAAGCAAAGCCATCAATACAAGCGACGCCTGTCCGAGGTTCCGCCGTCTGGCGGTACACGAGAGCAGGCGTCGCTCGCGACAGTCATCCTGTCGCCGTCGACTCGATGGTCGCGAGAATTTTGTCGCAAGTATGGGTGCTTGTCAGGCCGAGCAGCTCTGACACTCGTTCGCGAGATACACCGGCGATCAGCAGGCGTCTGCAATAAGTGTTTCTGAGGATGCGAGGCCCCATGTCGTCAGTGGCGGACTCGATTTCGTTAAGCGCGTCTCGCACAAAAATTCCAAGGCTCATGTCGGTAATGGGTTCTCCCGACGCACGTAACGCAAAGAGTAAGTCACCCTGAATTCGCAGTTGCCTGCGTCGGGCCTGCCACGCGGCAAGAACGGGAATAGAAAAGGGTTCCAGCGGAATTCGCCTGCCCTGCTGCGCCGCTGTGCCGGGGACATGCAAATGTGGAAATGTTCCTGATGGATAGAGATCCTGAAGTACGACGGATCTTCCTTCACGAGCCGTGATACCAGTCCCGAGGAAGAGCGCTACGACTGCACGCCTACGCAGAAGCGATGTGCTATCGGCTTTGCCGGGAAGCGCAAAGCGTTGCAGGCGACGATCCGCCTCCTCAGAAAGGAACGGCGGGGTTGAACCTCGAGCGGGCCAGACGGCACTGCTCGCAAGTTGAGTGGCAGGATTGCTTTCGCGAACGCCGATCGCAACTAGATGCTGGCAAAGCCGATCTAGCAATTTCAGGTATCGAGTACGCGTGCTGGGCGCGTGTGTATCTGCGGCAGGTGTTAGCCAGAAGGATTCGATATGCTGACTTTCGAAGGTCGCCAAGCTTACCCCATGCGCCAACAGGTGCCGATTGAATCGATCAACCATCGCTCGTTGCTGCACCACAGATTGGGGAGCCAGGCCGCGTTCCATTTCGACTCGTGCCTTCTCCTGCCAGTTGGCATAAACAATGGATGGGTTACTGATCTCATTCATGTGATTTACCGACTGTCGAGAAATTGGAGAAACGATTCGGCGATGTATAGCAACGGCGCGCTGCGCTTACGATCGACGAAAAAAAGAGTGCCCCGACTGGAACAAATGGTCCAGTCGCTCTGGGTGGATGGGCTGAATGAGCGGTCTAGGCGAACCCTCTGAGCGCACGCTGTGGCGTAGCTCTGGGCTTCGATACTTTTGTCAGTTAAACGTTGCGATGCTCGCTTCGACCTTATTGACGGTAACGCGTAGCAACTAACGTATCTCTTGTCGCTGGACGCGTCCTAGTTCGTTAGAACTATGGTAGAAAAGTTGGGCCTAGACCGGAGGTTACAGACCTCCGATACATTGAGCGAAACAGTTTTGCCGGGGGCAGCTTGCGACTGAGCAGGCAGGACTGTTCCTCTAGCGAATCGACGGATTTGTACTCTCCAAGCTGGGCGGGCTTCGACCACAGGCCGATCGTGGAACGGCAGATCCCTGTTCCCTTTAGAAACCACCGATCGACTCGGGGCGCGGCGCGGAAATTTTTCTCCAATCTTCAGTAGACTTCTTCAAGTCGGATTGCAGACAAGTTTCAATCTTCTGCCCCATGCTTGATCATCGGCACCGGCGCATGTTCCCATCCGCCGCCCAGAGCTTCGAAGAGCACCACCTGTTGTAGCGCGACCTGCGCATCCGAATCGGCCAATGCCTGTTCCACATCGGCCAGCACGCGGTCCGCGTCCAAGCTAGTTAGCGACGACACCTTGCCTCCGGTGTACAGTTCGCGCTTCTCCCGGGCGGCGACGGCGGCTGCATCGCGCGATTTCTGAAGGCTGGCACTCCGCTCAAGCTCGTATCCATAGGTACTCAACGCCGTTCTGGTTTCCTCCAATGCTTTCAGAACGACTCCATCGAATCGCGCCAATGCTGCGTCGGAGGCCGCGCGCATGGCGTGAATATGTGGAATTGCGCCATTACTCGGGAAGTTCCAGGTAATCATGGGACCGAAGCCCCAATGGACGGTTTGCTCGGATCCTAAGTCACCAAGAACGCCTGTGACCCCGGCGGAAGCGCCGAGCCGAATTGTTGGAAACAGGTCCGCAGTCGCCACCCCGATGCGCGCCGCGGAAGACGCGAGTTCGCGCTCCGCCTGCCGAACGTCGGGTCGGCGACGGAGCAATGCCGTTCCGTCGCCGACGGGCAATGGCTTTTCCAGCGTCGGCATTCGACGACAGTCACGCCTTGTTGAACTGGGCGGCTCTCCGAGCATGACCGAAAGGCGATACGCAGCCGCAGTCTTCCTAGCCTTGAATCGGGGAAGCAATGCACGCAATCGCTCGGCCTGTGCATCGGCCTGTGCCACGTCGCCAGGCTCATTCCGGCCGGCGGCGACAAGCATTCGCGTCAGGCCGGCTACCCGCTGCTGAAGCGCAAGCTGGCGATCCGCGACCTGCAATTCATGGGTTGCGGCACATCCTTCCACGTAGGCGCGCACCGTTTGAGCAACCACAGCAACCCGTACGGCGTCGAGCGCCGCCTGACTCGCTTCGACGTTCGCCAGCGCTGCCTCGTCCGCTCTGGCAAGCTTGCCGAACAGGTCCACCAGATACGACACGCCTATGCCATAGTCGCCAATATTGAGGACCGGCACTTTCTTCGTGAGCAAGAAACTCTCGCCAGACAGCTGTGTGCGCTGCGTCGTCGCATTGATGCCGCCTTGGAGCAGGTTCTCCGCTTCGACCTCATGATAGTTTTCGATGGTACGCTGCAGGTTAGCCGCCGCAACGCGTAGACTCGTGTTGGCAACGAGGGCTCGCCTCACCAGCTCGTCAACGTTCGGATCATTGTAAAGGCGCCACCAGGCGTCTGGCACAGGCTCGTTAGTCGCGGCGTGGTTTTCGCGATCGACCAGCGCGGCACTGGTCGCCGGGTCCTTGACGAGTGCGGTTTCCGGGAGTCTGTAGTCGGGGCCAACGGTGGTACATGCGAACAACGTCGGCAAAAGGCTGGCGATGACCGCCATGACAAGGGCGAGCCTTCTCATCGCGAATCCTTCTGATCGACGCCGGTCGTCTCATGCACGCTCACTGTCGCAGTCCTGCCAGATATCAGCCTGACGTTCGCAGGGACATCCCGTAGTGCCACGCGCACGGGCACACGCTGGGCCAGTCGTACCCAGTTGAATGTCGGATTGACGTTCGGAAGAAGATTGGCGCCGACATTGCGGTCACGATCCTCGATACCGGCGGACAGACTTTGCACCACGCCGTGCAGCACCACGCGCTCGCCCATCAACTGAACGTCCGCGGCGTCGCCAATATGGATGCGCGGGAGTTTGGTTTCCTCGAAATATCCTTCGACATAGATGGCGTGCTGGTCGACCATCGATAGTGCTGGCTTGCCCGTCACGACATAGTCCCCCAGGCGGGGAAGGCGGTCATTGAGATAGCCGTCTACGGGTGCCACGACATGGGAACGGGCGAGGTCGAGACGGGCTTCGTCTACGGCTGCAATAGCCTGCGCGACTTCCCCTTCGCCTGCCTCCACCCTTGCACGCGCCATCTCAGTGGTCTCCGTGGCGACAACCGAAGCCAGCTCACGATTGCGAGCGCTCTCACGCCGCGCCTGCGCCAGCATTGCTCTCTTCTGGACGAGCCCAGCCTCTGCCTTACGGAGCGCGAGGGCAAAGCGGTCGGGATCCACGACGAACAAGACCTGTCCCCGATGCACCGTTTCGTTGTCCTTCACCAGCACTTGTGTAACGAGGCCCGAAACGTCGGGAGCGACCTGCACGACATCCGCCCTCACGTGGCCATCACGCGTCCAGGGTGCAGCCTTATAGTAGTCCCATAGATGGACGCAAGCCGGGACGGCGCAGATGACTGCGAGAATCGTCACCAAAACGGGGACTACGAGCAAAAGTCTCTGATTCATACCAATTCTGAGGCACTACACCGAGAAAGGGACCCGGTGCAGATCATCGCGGGTGCCGCAAGCAAAGTTGCCGCCATGATGGACCGGTGCGACATCGGCGGAGTCGCTGCGCGCAAGGTTAGGGAATCCCGTGGATTCTGCAGAGATACAGATATCGAGAAAGGACTGAAGATCAGTTCACGCGCTACGCTAGCGCGGCGTAACTGTTCCGCTGCAATCGCGTCGATTTTGTATGCGTAAGCGTTCGACTCGGTCTCCTACCATGGCTTTCAGCAGGGCGGCATATCCTTCAACACAAGGGCGTTACCTCAGTAAGGGGTGTCGAACCACTATTGACCTGCGATGCATGACATTTTTTTATAGGAACTCAGATCATGAAAGTCGACCTCTCCACCCTTGTCTCGGGCGTCATCCTTGGTGCCAGCATCCTGATCTATGCGCCAGCACAAGCCAAAGGCGCAAACGCTGACACGTACGACTATGCGCTTCGCCAAAGCACGTTCAGCACCTATACCGACGGTGCAAACGGTGTAAATCGTCCAGATCCTTTTTCTGACGGTGCCCACGGCGTCAAGCAAGCCGATGTCTACACTGATGGCGCGAATGTGCAAGGCAAGCGCAGTCAGTTTTCCGACGGCGCCCACAGCAACGTCGCACATACGATTGCAGGTATGGATCACACCGGCGTGTCTGCGCCTCCGGCACGTAGCATCTTGACTGACGATTACAGCGCAGCCTGACCAGACGTCCAAACCCATACAGGGGGCGTTACGAACGAATGGTGGGCGCGTGCCGACGCGCCCACCATAAACCACCATCTGAGGCACATTTCCTTCATGAAAACCGCTTTATCGCTACTTCTCGCCACCCTCACGCTGGGCGTCAGTATTGCAGCCCACGCTGGCCCGGACTTTCAAGTTATCAATGCCGCGCGCGCGCACGCCCATCAGGCAACCGCAACTCACTGCGCCAGCTCAACGCACGCTCGTTGACGACACAAGCAAAGAAAATCTGCCGCTCTGGTGACCTCCGCACCTTAGGCTGCACGATCAAAGCTAGATATCCGAAACGATTCAAGATTTCACTCGGCAATCCGTTGACGTTGGAGAATCACTTCCGGCGTAATCGAATTGCCCTTGAATCATCGCATCCTTCCGCGCGGCCCCGACCTGACATTCGGACGCGACCAATCGCCTGCCCGCGGCGAGTCCCCCATCCTTGAATGGCTGCTTCATGACGACCAGGTGATGCGGGAGTGCTTTGGCCACGCCACAGCCATCCTAAAAGGTGTGACTCAGGCCGCCATTTCCGCGGTACTGCTGCTCGATGCTGAGCACCAGCACTACCGTGCTGAGGTCGGTCTGTCCGTCCTCCCCATTCCACGCGCGCAGTCGCTGTGCAACTACGCCGTACAGGCGGATAACCTGTTCATCGTGGACGACACGCTAACGGATGCGCGGTTTGTCGACTGCGTACTGGTTAGGTCGGCGCCTTTCGCACGCTCCTATGCAGCCATCCCGCTACGTGGGCCCGAGGGCGATATTGTCGGGGCTCTGTGCGCCATGGACCCGCAGCCGGCCCGCTTCACATTTGCGCACGCCGACGTGTTCCAACACCTGCGCGCGATGATAGAGAACGATCTCAGGTTGCGGACCGCGACGGCCACGGACCCACTCACACATCTATTCAATCGACGCTACATGCTTGAGAGCATTCGGCGATCCTGGGAAGACGCCGCTTACGGAGTCGAGATGGGCGCGGTGATGGTCGATATCGACTGGTTTAAGCAATACAACGATACCTATGGTCATCAGGCCGGAGACACCTGCCTTCGCCGGGTCGCCGCGGTGCTGCAAACCATCGCAGAGGAGTACAAGATGATTGCCGGACGACTGGGCGGCGAGGAATTCGGCCTGTCGCAATGCGGGCTCCAGCGCGCAATTTTCGAAGGCGCGCTGGAAAAGCTACGCGTCGGTGTTGCGAACCTGGCGATTCAGCATCGCCAATCGCCCACTGGCGTGGTCACAGTAAGTATTGGAGCGGCCGTCACACAACGTACAGAAAGCACCGACCAGGCCAGGCAAGCCACCTTCGCCTCTGCGGATCGTGCGCTCTATCAAGCCAAGGCCAACGGGCGCAATCGTGTAGTGATGTTCTAGAGACCGTTGGTTAGCTACCTAGCCAGCCCACGGCACCAAGCTAGGCACCCTGGCTAGCTCAACCATCTGTCAAGTGCATAAAAGGGGAGCAGCCTCTTACCATGGGATCTGGCGCTTGGCGCGATTCGCACGAATCCCATTGCATCTCCCAGCAACGACACGGATGCCGAGCCCTGTTGCGCATGGATAGTCACACGATCGCATCCGTTCTCCGAGCCCGACAGCGAAGCCCGGAAGAACTGGTCTTGATCATTCGCAGCAGGCTCGGGAAGGTCCGTCCGGACACACCTAACTGGCGGAAAGATCGCCTCACGGCCTTGAAGTTTTCTTAGCATTGGAGTCACCAGCAAGGCAAACGTGGTGTACGCGGCGGCCGGATTGCCCGGCAGGCACACCGCGATCTTGTTACGCACCCGACCCAGCGTAACTGGCTTGCCGGGCGTCATACCTACCTTGTGGCATAACAGATGTCCGCCGGCAGAAATGAGTGCGGGTCCCACCAGGTCACGCTCGCCACCAGAGGTACCTCCCGTAATCAACACGATATCCGAATCGCCAGCTAGTTCGAGGATCGTCTGGTACAGCTCGCGCTCGTCATCACGCACGTGCCGTCGGTTAACGACGATCGCCCCAAGAGATTCCACCATGGATTCGAGCATGGGTCCGTTGACGTCGCGCACCTTGTGTGGTGAGGAAACATCATCCTCGAAAGACAGCTCGTCGCCAGTAATCAGCAGTGAGACTTCCACAATACGGTAGGCAGACACCGACTCAATCCCTTGAGACGCCAGCGTGGCGATGTGTCCGGCTGTCAAGACAGTGCCAGATGTGATCATAACATCACCAACTCTTGCGTCCTCGCCCTTCCTCCTGACATGTGCACCCTGCTCTCGGCACGTGCTCAATCGGACACCTCCTTCGCATACTTCCACCTCCTCCGCGCGGATCACCGTATCGGCGCCTGCCGGCATTACCGAGCCGGTGAACAGTCGAATAGCATGGCCTGGCTCCAGGGCCTCAGGCGCCATGCCTGCGTAGCAGACTTGTTGAACTGGAAAAATCCGCCCAACTGTCGCGTCAGCCATAGCAATGGCGTAGCCGTCCATTGCACTTTTGTCCGCTGAGGGGGCGTCAGCGCAAGCCACCACGTCCCGTGCTAACACTCGTCCTGCCGCACCACCGAGCCAGATTCGCTCCTTTTCGGCGACGGACTCAATGGAGGACGCAAAAAACACCTGTGCCTCATCAAAACTTAGCATCGCGCATCTCCGCATATTCAGCGTGCCGGGCGTCCTTTCGCCATTGAGACCGACACGCTATTCGCATATCTCTCTGACAGAGTTCGGCTCACGTCTGAATTTTGGCGAAACGTCAAAATCGGAGCCAAGAGCTAGTCTGACAATATGCAGCCCGTGCCGCAGGGTACAGATGATGGCGTTCTTCCACACTACAGACTTTTGATGTCCGTAATGCCAGTTTCGCCCATGCCGCGCCGGCAAATCCGCATGCATCATTGGGGAACGTGAAACAGTCATTTCCTATCGCAGACCGGTGTACTCGCACAGTGTCGTCACAGCGTACAAGTCGTACTTGTCTTCTCAGCCTTCAAGTCCTTCGCCGGAAAGGAAATCCCTCCAAACGCTCGTCTGGCACGCCACGCCCCTTCGTTCCTAGACACAGTCACATGCAAAGCGAACAAGAACAGTCATGTTCGTTCATTGCCCGAATGCGGCCATGCCCCCTTGCCGCTTGTCCCATTCAGTCCGATTCAGCACTGACTCTCCGCGAAACGGCCAGAACTGTATCTCCCCGAAAGTCGTCATGTTTCTTACTCTGCGGCATCGCGTCACGCGGCACTAAAACCGCACCGACGCCAATTCGAGGAGTACAAGCGATGCACGGACTCACAGCACTTGAGCTGGCGCGAATACAGTTTGCGTTCACAGTCTCGTTCCATATCATCTTTCCCGCCATCACGATTGGGCTGGCGAGCTTCCTCGCCTTCTTGGAGGCCCGATGGCTCATGACGAAGAACCCGGTCTACCGGACTCTCTTCGATTTTTGGGTCAAGATATTCGCTCTCAATTTCGGAATGGGCGTCGTATCCGGCTTAGTTATGGCCTACGAATTCGGGACGAACTGGAGTTTCTTCTCCGAGTTTGCTGGTGGCGTGACGGGCCCACTGCTTACCTATGAAGTGCTTACCGCATTCTTCCTGGAGGCCGGGTTTCTTGGCGTCATGCTCTATGGCTGGAATCGCGTCGGTCCGGGACTGCATTTCTTCTCGACGCTCATGGTCGCCCTGGGAACATTGATCTCCGCCACTTGGATTCTGGTGTCCAACAGTTGGATGCAAACTCCGACGGGATACGCGATTGTGGCAGGCAAGGTCGTTCCGACCGACTGGCTCGCTATCATCTTCAACCCGTCATTCCCCTATCGCCTGGCACATATGGTCATCGCTGCCATGCTGTCGACCGCGCTCTTCGTCGCCGCAGCAGGGGCGTGGCAGTTGCTGCGAGGTCGATCGACGCCGGCCATCCGCAAGATGTTCTCGCTGGCTATGTGGATGGTATTGGTGGTGGCGCCAATCCAGGCAGTAGTGGGGGATGCGCATGGCATCAATACGTTGGAACACCAGCCAGCCAAGATCGCGGCTGTCGAGGGCCACTGGAATAGTGCGAAGCCCGGTGACACCGGCGGCTTCCCGTTGATTGTGTTCGGCATCCCGGACATGGAGCGCGAAGAAACCCGCTACGCTATCGAGATTCCGCGACTCGGCAGCCTTATTCTGACCCACACGCTGGACGGACAGATCCCCGGACTTAAGTCGTTCCCAAAGGAAGATCGTCCGAACTCAACCATTCTGTTCTTCACGTTTCGTGCCATGGTCGGTCTCGGTGTCCTGATGATTCTGTTCGGGTTGCTTGGCTGGTTGTTGCGTCGGAAGGATGTCCTCTATCAATCGAGGGCCTTTCTTCGCATGGCCATAGTCATGGGTCCGAGCGGCCTGATCGCGCTGCTAGCGGGCTGGATGACGACCGAGATCGGTCGGCAACCCTGGGTGGTCTACGGGCTCCTGCGTACCCGCGACGCCGTGTCGAATCATGAATTCGCCCCCGTTGCCATCTCGTTGCTGCTATTCGTGGTGGTGTATTTCCTCGTATTCGGAATCGGCATCCGCTACATGCTCAAACTCGTGAACAAGGGACCGTCCGATGCAGATCACGTCACCAGCGACGCGCTGTCATTCCCAGTTTCCATCGCTCGGCCGGTCACTCCGCTCGGCAACCACCAACACTAATAGGGGACAGCAATGGGCATCAATCTTCCCGTCATTTGGGCGGTCCTAATCTTCTTCGGCGTGATGATGTACGTCATCATGGACGGATTCGATCTTGGTATCGGAATTCTCTTCCCGTTCGTTGGTGATCGTCGTGACCGCGATGTGATGATGAACACGGTTGCACCGGTGTGGGACGGAAATGAAACTTGGCTTGTGCTGGGCGGGGCAGCCATGCTCGCTGCCTTCCCATTGGCGTATTCGGTTCTGTTGAGCGCCTTCTACCTGCCACTCATGTTCATGCTGGTTGGCTTGATCTTCCGCGGTGTCGCCTTCGAATTTCGTTTCAAGGCAAGCGATCGCAGCCGTCCGCATTGGGACAAGGCGTTCATCGGCGGCTCCCTTGCCGCCGCATTCTTTCAGGGTGTCACGTTGGGTGCATATATCGATGGTGTCGCAATGGATGGGCGCCATTACGTGGGAGGCGCATTCGACTGGCTCGCGCCATTCCCCCTCTTCACCGGTGTAGGCGTCGTTGTCACCTATGCGTTCCTCGGCGGCACATGGCTCATCATGAAGACAGAGGGTCGACTTCAATGGACCATGCTTCGGTTGACCAATGTGTTAATTGGCATCGTATTAGCGTTCATTGCGGCAGTAAGCGTATGGACGCCGCTGACCCATCCGGAGATCGCACAACGCTGGTTCTCGTTTCCCAACCTGTTTTACTTTCTGCCAGTCCCGTTGCTGGTGGTAGCAACGGCCGCGGGACTTTATCGGGTGATTCAGCGTCGGCCCAACGTTTCGCCATTCCTACTTGCTTTGGTTATTGTCTTCCTAGGCTACACCGGCTTGGCGATCAGCATCTGGCCAAATATCATTCCGCCGAGCATCTCGATCTGGGAGGCATCATCCGCGCCGCAAAGCCAGGGATTCGCCCTCGTAGGTACGCTGTTTATCGTGCCGATAATCCTGACCTATACGTCGTGGTCCTATTACGTCTTCCGCGGCAAAGTAAAGCGTGGTGAGGGGTACCACTGATGAAAACGCAAGAAAAACTTCCGCTGGGCAATCGCTTGCTCTGGTTGCTGGCATTGTGGCTGGGAGGATTTGGTGCCGTGTTCGCTCTCGCGTGCGTGATACGCGGTGCAATGCATCTGGCCGGCATGACCAGTTGATGGATGGCCCATGCATTTCGCATCGAGAAGCGTGATGGCCACGCGCCAACCGGCGTCGTGGCTAGGCAAGGATGCGCGGCGGTGGATCTACGCCATCAAGGTGTTCGGCGCCGCCATGCTGGCGCTCTACATCGCACTGGCGCTCGGCCTCTCGCGCCCATACTGGGCCATGGCAACCGTCTACCTGGTGTCCAGCCCGCTGACGGGCGCCACCCGCTCGAAGGGGCTCTACAGGGTGGCCGGGACCTTGATCGGCGCTGCCGCAGCGGTGGCCATGGTGCCAGCGCTGGTCAATGAACCCGTGGTGCTCATGACAGCGATATCGTTGTGGACTGGGGCCATGCTCTATCTATCGTTGCTGGAGCCGTCTCCGCGCAGCTATGTCTTCCTGCTGGCGGCCTACACGCTACCAATCGTAGCCCTGCCAGCGGTGACCGACCCATCTACTATCTTTGATATTGCCTTACTACGCGTCGAGGAGATCGTCATCGGTATCGCTTGTGCTAGTGTCATCAGCGCGTTGATCTTCCCGACGAGTATCACATCTGCGCTGGAGGATCGTTTCGGAAAATGGCTCGGGCACGCTCGAGCATGGACTACCGATATCCTGATGGCCCGCGTCGATTCCCGCGTCCAGTTTGAGCGGCACCGCAAGCTAACTGAAGAACTCCGCATGATTCGCAACCTGATGGCACAGGCCGCTCATGAATCCGATAGCATTCGGGCACTGGACCTCGGTGTCGTCTTGGAGTCGCGAATGTTGAGCATGCTACCCACACTGGACACGCTCGATAACATGCTCGCTGCACTGCGCGCACATCCGTTTGGCATTCCCGACTGGCTCTCTGTCGAGATCCTCGATGTCGTCGAATGGATCGGGGCGGCAACACCCACGACGACGCAGCCTCGTCCCGCAATAGCACATAGCAGCGCCCGCCGCACGGGCGACTGGCATTCGGACCTTGTCGTTGCCACTTCCCGCCAGCTAGACTTACTGGTTGACCTATGGACGGACTGTCGCGACTTGCAACGCAGCATCGCCGGCCAGAGCCCAGCCTTAGCTCAGCCTGTGCCCGGCGATGTACGTGCCGTGCCCGTCCTGGCCGTTCACCGCGATCATGGCCTGATCCTGATCCAATCGACATCTGCCGCAACCGCCACGTTCCTTGCCGGCGCAATCTGGATGCTGTCCGGCTGGATCGACGGCGCGGGCGCCGTCGGGTTGGCTGCCCTGACGGCATGCTTTGTCAGCACCATGGAAGTGCCCCGCCGCGCCGTCCAACGCATAGTAGTGTCGAGTGTCGCCTGCCTGCTGCTAGCCTGCTTTTATCAGTTCATCGTGCTGCCCAACGCGAACGATTTTGTGTCGCTGGTCACGCTGTTTGCCCTGCCCTATCTATGCATCGGGTTCCTGATGACCCGTGCGGATTTTGGCATCACAGGTGTGCTGCTGGCTGTTACCACGGCCTCCTTCGCAAACGTGCAGCAAATCTACGACGCCAACTTCGGCGATCTCTTCAACGCAAGCCTTGCAGCCTCGGCCGGCATTCTGTTCGTTGCGGCCTGGGTTGTGATTTCCCGGCCGCTTGGCGTCGACGTGGTGGCGCGCAGGATACTGCGAGCGAGTTGGCGCGGGATCGGCACCGGCTTTGGCACCCGCCCTGCCATTGCGCGGTCAAACGTTCCGGGCCAGATGTTCGACCGGATGCGCCAGCTAATCGCCATCCTGCCGCCAGGCCAAGAAGCTTTGATGCGAAGCGGTTTATCGGAACTACTGGTCAGCTCGGGCGCCCAGTCGCTGGAGCACAACGCAGGTGCGCTCTCCGCCGGCAGTCAGCGTGCCGTTGACTACGTGTTCGTCGAGCTAGCACGTTACTATCGCCACTGTCTGCGTGCCAACGCGCAGGTGCCTCCGTCGTCGCGCTTGTCGACACGCATTGACGCTGCGGTCCGATCCCTGCCTACTATGCCAGGCACTGAGGAACGCAATGTCCTGGCATCGTTGCTCGGCATCCGGCTCGCACTGTTTCCGTGCCCCGAGAACGCCTAGGAAGCCAATCATGCAAATGAACGACTTCGATGTATATGGCGTCTTCGTTCCAGCCTTGCTGCTATGGATGCTTGTCGCCCTGGCGCTGACGACGTTAGTACGAGCAGTGCTGTCCTGGGCAGATGTCTACCGACTGGTGTGGCACCGTTCGCTGTTCAATGCCTCCGTTTACCTGATCGTGCTGGGCATCATCGTCGGGATAGTTCGATAGCGTGAACTGATGCCACGCGAGGCGCCCGTCAGGAGGATGCAACCGCCTACGGTAGTCTACCGACTCCGTTCGTACAGATTCGTCGCCAGTCTTCCCAGCGTCTGCAACGCAGCGTCGAGTTCCGGCGACCACTCCCAACTGTAGTTCAGCCGGATGCAGTGACTGTAGGTGAATCCGGGGCGAACATGTGGCCCGGTGCGACCGTAATTCGCGATTCGAGCGCGGCGTGGTACAGGTCCATGGCATCGATGCCTTCCGGCATCTGTACCCACAGCACGTAGCCACCTGCCGGCCGCGACGTAGTGGTACCTTCCGGAAAAAACCGGCGAACGCTGGCCGTCATGATCTTCGCCTGCTGCGAGTACGCCTTGCGGACGCGCCTCAGATGATAGTCATATCCGTCGTTCTTCAGAAATTCGGCGATGGCCAGCTGCGGTAACGAAGGCGTCGTTAAAGTATTCAGGAATTTCAACCTTTCCACACGATCGTGGTAGCGGCCTGCGAGTGTCCAGCCAATGCGCGACGCATTGGTTAGGGTCTTCGAAAACGAGGAGCAATGCAGAATAATCCCGGCCTTGTCATAGGTCTTCAGGGAGCTTGGATGGCTCGCGTCGTAATAGAGCTCGCCGTAAACGTCATTTTCAATCGCCGGTATGTCCTTCTCCGTCAGCAATTCAACGAGCTTCCGTTTCTTTTCGTCCGGCATCTGAAAACCCAGCGGATTCTGGAAGTTCGGCATTACCATGCACGCGGAGATCTGCTTCTCGTCAATCAACTTAGCCAACGCGTCCAGGTCGATACCCTCAGTGGGGTCTGTGGCGACTTCAACCGCGCGCATGCCTAGTCTTTCGATGGCATGGAGCATGGCATAGTAGGTTGGGGATTCCACCGCGATTGCATCACCGGGCTTGGCGACTGCCTGCAAGCAAAGGTTGATGGCCTCAGTGGCACCAATGGTGATGATCATCTCGTTGGGGTCAATGGCATAGCCATTCTCGAGATAGCGACGAGAAATCTGACGGATGAGCTGTGGGCTGCCAGGCGGCAGGTCATCCAGCACATTCCATTTGGTGTATCTCCTGGCAATGTTGTTCGAGTACTGGGTGATTCGCTGCCAGGGAAACAATGATGAATCCGGATAGGGGGAGCCCAGCGCTATCGCCTCGTCAGAACGGATCGATCGTAGCGTGGAAAGCACTAGCGCACTGACGTCGACCGGCGACGGGCGCTCGCTGGGTCGCGACGCGCGCAACTCGACGACGGGCTCGCCTGAGCGTTTGCGCACAAAGTAGCCGGATTGCGGACGGCTCTCGATGATACCTCGGCTCTCGAGTCGCGCGTATGCTCGGATTACCGTCGTCAGACTCAGTCTATGGTGCTGACTCGTTTGCCGTACGGAAGGTACGCGTTCCCCGGGCAGTAGGACCCCTTGCTGCACCATAGCTTCGATTTCTCCAGCGAGCTTTTCGTACAGTTTCACACACCTCTCCTATTGAAAATTTGTGATGAGAAGCGCGCTCTGCGCCGCTGACGCAGTATTCAAAGCGAGATCCTTCGCCTAGCGGCACATGGCAAGAGCTAGGGCAATTGTCATAGTATGCAAGCAGGTGCCCTTACTCCAACCCGCAACTGTGTGGCGTCGCCCGCTAACTGGTGTCAGTAGTCTCTGGGCGAGCGCGGATGTGAACCCGGGGATGACGCAATCGGGCTTACCGGAAACTTGTCTTTTGGCCCACTCTAGTCTTTTTGCGACGCACAAGATTTACTGCCCTGATTTGGCCGGTAAGACATGCTGCTTAGCATCGAAACGCGCTGCCTGGTTCTACTCGGTATGCCCGAGATCCTGATCGTCCTCGACGGGGAATCGCGTCTGTCCATAGCGCAGGATCAACACACCACAAGCCAGCATCACGATTCCCGCGCAAAGGGCCAGCATGTGGAACTCTGTGGCCTCGTTGAAGCGCAGAATCAGATCGCGCGCCAATGACACCATGGCGATATACAACGGGAACCTCACCGGCAACTGTCCCAGCTTTAGATATCGTCCGACCATGGCCAAGACTTCGAGATAGAGGAACATCAGCAGCAGATCGGCAATTGACACCTCACCCTGGCCGACGATCTTCCATCCCTCCTGCGCCATTGCCAGCGTTGTAGCCAGGCCAATCACGACGAGGCCCACCACTTCGACGGCACCAAGAAACCCCTCAAGTCGTGCGCGCACGAATCGCTGCGGTGATGGCACTCCTGTCAACTTTCTCACGCCCACCCTCCTACCGCGACCTTCATCTCACTCTTTGCCAACCGCAGGATGACAGGCACCGATTTTGATGTCGGCGTATTGCACCCGTCCCCGGTGCTTTCCAGCGGAACCAGCGGATTCGTTTCGGGATAATAGGCGCCCACGCAACCTTGCGGAATGTCGTATTCGACAAGCTGGAAATCCTCCACCTGACGCGTGACGCCGTCGCCCCAGACACTGGTGATGTCGACCTTCTGCCCCGCCTTGAAACCAAGCTTTGCAAGGTCGGCAGCATTCATGAACACCACGCTGCGCAACCCGAACACGCCACGGTAACGGTCATCGAGACCATAGATCGTGGTGTTGTACTGGTCGTGGGACCGCGTCGTCATCATCACCATCAGCGCTTCGCCGTACTCCTTGCGCGCACGATGGATCGGCGAGTCCTTGTCGATGCCGTGCACCTTGAATTCGGCCTTGCCGGATGCGGTATGCCAGACGCGATGGCATGCCGCCGGCGTCAGGTGGAACCCACCCGGAATCGCTACGCGGGCGTTGTAGTCGTCGAACCCGTCGAGAACCTTCTCGATGGCATCCCGAATACGGGCGTAGTCCTGCGCATACCAGAGCCAGTCGATCTGTCCGGAACCCAGGGTCGCATGCGCCATGCGGGCCACGATGGCCGTCTCGGACAGCAGGTAGGGCGACGCGGGTCGGTTCATCCCATAGGAAATGTGGACCATGCAAACGGAATCCTCCACCGTGACACCCTGCGCCACGCCGTCCTGCATGTCTATCTCGGTCCGACCGAGCGTCGGGAGGATGAGCGACTCCTTGCCGTGTACCAGGTGGCTTCGGTTGAGCTTGGTGGCGATATTGACGGTCAGGTCGCACTGCCGCAGTGCCATCAGCCTGATTCTGCTTGAACAGCAGCTTGTATTTGTCGACACCAACCCTCTCCTTGATCAGATTGATGGCAACATACTTCAGTGCCCCCCAACCTGCGGCGGGGTGGGTATAAGGTTCGACTTCGCCTTTCTCGGGTATGGGAGCGTTCATGGGGCCGTTCCTGTCAGATATGCGCGCCTTGGACCCAGCCAATGAGGCCATTCGTTTCAGGCGGCGTGAGGGTTGGCCAGAGATTAAGAGCACCACCCCCAAACAGACGCGTACAAAATTCCGAGAAGAGTCAGAGTACAGTGAGCCGCCGTGGATCGCCCACTCAACTGCTCCCTTGGGGAAAGCGGCCAACTGTATCTTTCTCCGATAACACGCTATCCATATAGTGGCTGCGACTCTAGCGCTGACGGAGAATCCGGGATTTCACTTAATCCGGATCTCGCTATCGCACTCGAGCGTCGTCACCATATACATCCCTGCCTTCATGCGCCTTTTTCTAAAATACTTCGCGAGCATTCGGGAAGCCGCCGGATGCTCGGAAGAATTCATCATTGCACCAGAGTCTGTGCGAACTATGATGGATCTTCGCCAGTTCCTGATCCGTCGAGGCGGTCCCATGGCCGATGCCCTAGCGCTTCACCATCCCATTCGATCTGCAGTGAATCACGTAATATCGACGATGGACACACCTCTTTCGTCAAACGATGAGGTAGCGCTGTTTCCGCCGGTCACCGGAGGGTAGCGACACGGCATGCATGATTCTGAACTAGGTGAGTTGATAACGCGTGTTCGGTTACCGTTCCTGCGGAGTTTCGCAGCCGCAAAGCTCCATCAACGATCGCTCGATATTGCACGCAATCGCATCGAGTGGTAGGGCACTCGGAGCCATGCAGAACGGCTCTGAAACCTCTTCGGCTATGGCCTCGAGCGCTATCAACGTATACGCCACAAACACGCTAAGCAGGCACGTCGTCTGTCAGTCGTAGAGTTCGGCCACTCTCTCCAACGCCACAGGTCTTATCCGAGAGGCTTGACCCGCGCAGCCGAAGGCCTCGAAGCGTAGCTTCACCACGCTACGCGCCGCTTTCTTTGCCGCCAGCAACGCCCTTCGTGGATCGAACTCGCTTCGATTGTCAGACTGGGCTTTCCGGATGGCGCCAGTCATGGCCAAGCGGATATCGGTATCGATATTCACCTTCCGAACCCCGGTTTTAATGCCGCGCAGGATCTCTTCGACCGGGACACCGTAGGTCTCCTTGATGTCACCACCGTACTGGCGGATGATCTCCAGCCATTCTTGCGGCACTGAGCTGGATCCGTGCATCACCAGATGGGTGTCGGGAATCTGCTCGTGGATTTCTCGGATGCGGTCCATGGCCAGGATGTCGCCGGTGGGCTTTCGCGAGAATTTGTATGCACCATGGCTTGTACCGATGGCGATCGCTAGTGCATCGACCCCGGTACGCGCGACAAAGTCGCGGGCCTGTGCCGGGTCAGTCAGCATCATGTCATGCGACAGTGTGCCCGATGCACCCACGCCATCCTCTTCGCCAGCCGTGCCGGTTTCAAGCGACCCTAGGCAACCAAGCTCCCCTTCCACCGAAACACCAGTCGCGTGCGCCATCTCGCATACGCGCCGCGTGACGTAGACGTTGTACTCGTAGTCGGATGGGGTCTTCATGTCTTCACGCAGCGAGCCATCCATCATCACGCTTGTGAATCCGGAGCGGATCGATGCTTGGCAGATCGCTGGACTTGAGCCGTGGTCCTGATGGAGAACGATGGGGATGTCAGGATGGGTCTCGACTGCGGCCAGTACCATATGCCGTAGGTAGGCCTCTCCAGCGTACTTACGCGCCCCTGCCGAAGCCTGCAGAATCACCGGGCTTTTGGTTTCTTCAGCAGCCTCCATGATGGCTTGAATCTGTTCGAGGTTGTTAACGTTAAATGCCGGCACGCCATAACCGAACTCTCCCGCATGGTCCAATAGTTGACGCAAGGAAATAAGTGCCATGGTGAATCTCCTTTTCTTGATACAGAAACTGTAAGTTCGGATTCAAATGATGGCGCGCTGTGCTAGCACCGCCAACGCGGGCAACGTCTTGCCCTCCAGAAACTCTAGGAATGCGCCCCCTCCGGTAGAGATATAGCCGATGTGGTCGGCAATGCCGTACTTGGAGATGGCGGCGAGCGTGTCGCCGCCACCGGCGATCGAGAATGCCTTCGACGACGCGATGGCTTCGGCCAGCAGTTTGGTACCGTTGCCGAACTGGTCGAACTCGAACACGCCGACCGGGCCGTTCCAGACGATGGTGCAGGCCGCCTTGAGCTGGTCGGCCAGCATGGCGGCCGTCTTCGGGCCGATGTCCAGGATCATGTCGTCGTCGGCCACGTCCTTGACGTCCTTGACCGTGGCGGCAGCCGTGGCGCTGAATTCCTTGGCACAAACCACGTCCACGGGAATCGGCACCGATGCTCCACGTGCTGCCATGATGTCGATGATGGCCTTCGCATCGCCCACCAGGTCGGCCTCGGCCAGCGACTTGCCGATCTTCAGGCCGGCAGCCAGCATGAACGTGTTGGCAATACCGCCACCCACCACGAGGTTGTCCACCTTGTTGGCCAGCGACTTCAGGATAGTCAGCTTGGTCGATACCTTCGAACCGGCGACGATAGCCACCAGCGGACGGGCCGGCTGGCCCAGGGCGCGGCCCAGCGCGTCGATCTCGGCGGCCAGCAGCGGGCCGGCGCAGGCGATCGGCGCGAATTTGGCGATACCGTGTGTGGTGGCTTCAGCGCGGTGCGCGGTGCCAAAGGCATCGTTCACATAGATGTCGCAGAGCTTGGCCATCTTTTGGGCCAGTTCGTCGCTGTTCTTCTTCTCGCCCTTGTTCACGCGGCAGTTTTCCAGCAGCACGAGCTGTCCGGGGGGCACCTCAAATCCACCTTCAGTCCAGCCGGACAAGAGCGGCACCTGACGCCCCAGCAGCTCCGACAAGCGGCGCCCCACCGGCGCCAGGCTGTAGGAGGGATCGGGGGCCCCCTCCTGAGGCCGGCCGAGGTGCGAGGTGACCATCACCGCTGCCCCTGCCTGCAGGCAGGCCACAATGGCCGGAACGGAAGCGCGGATGCGGGTATCGTCGGTGATATGACCTGCATCATCCTGCGGGACGTTGAGGTCGGCGCGGATGAAAACTCGCTTTCCCGTCAAGCCGCCGGCTGCCAGTAGTCCAGACAGCGTGTGCGGCACCGTGGATGCCAGTTGCCTATCTGTAGTATGAGAAACACTCATCTCGATCCCCGTTATCGTGCGTTGACGAGCGCCAACGCGGTGTCCAGCATACGGTTGGAGAAGCCCCATTCGTTGTCGTACCAGGCCGAGACTTTGACCAGCGCGCCGTTGACCTTGGTCAACGTGGCGTCGAAGGTAGACGAAGCCGGGCAGTGATTGAAGTCCACCGAGACCAGCGGCGCCGTGTTGTAGTCCAGGATGCCCTTGAGCTCCCCCTCGGCAGCCGCCATGAGGATGCTGTTCACCTCCTCCACCGTGGTAGCCCGCGCCGCTACGAAGGTCAGGTCGACCAGCGACACATTGATGGTCGGCACGCGTACGGCAAAACCGTCCAGCCGGCCATCCAGTTCCGGCAGCACCAGCCCGACGGCGGCGGCAGCTCCCGTCTTGGTGGGAATCATCGACATGGTGGCCGAGCGCGCCCGACGCAGGTCATCGTGGTAGACGTCGCTCAACACCTGGTCGTTGGTGTAAGCATGCACCGTGGTCATCAGGCCGTTCACCACACCGAGCTTTTCATGCAGCGGTTTAACCAGCGGCGCCAGGCAATTGGTGGTACAAGAGGCGTTGGAAATCACCGTGTCGCTTGACTTAAGCATCCCGTGATTTACGCCGTAGACGATGGTGGCGTCCACATCGTTGCCGCCCGGCGCGGAAATGATCACCTTCTTCGCCCCAGCCGCCAGGTGGGCGGACGCCTTGCCCTTGTTGGTGAAGAGTCCCGTGCACTCCATCACCACGTCCACGTCCAGTTCGGCCCATGGAAGCTCCATCGGATTGCGCTCCGCCAGCACGCGGATCCGGTCACCATTCACGAGAAAGGCGTCACCATCGACCGAGACTTGGCCGGGAAAGCGGCCGTGGACGGTGTCGAACTGGGTCAGGTGTGCATTGGTCGCGGCGTTGCCGAGATCATTGATGGCAACGATTTCCAGGCCATGCCGCTTTCCGCCCTCGTAGTGGGCGCGTAGTACGTTGCGGCCGATGCGCCCGTAGCCGTTGATCGCAACCTTGATAGTCATGAGATCTCCGTTTTCTTGTATTAACCGTCGTTAATGGACTTTGCAAGCAATCAGGCGGCAGGCGCCAAACGCAACGGCGTCAGCAACGCCGGCAACTCGTCCATCGAATCAACAAGTGCATCCGCGCCTAGCGCCGCAGGCCCATCGGGACCGGCGTAACCGTAGCGCACAACGCAGACCGGCATACCGGCCGCGCGAGCGGCTGCCACGTCGACCGGCGAATCTCCCACCAGCACCGCTTGTCCTGGATCCACCTCCAACAGACGGCAGGCGTGGCGCAGCGGCTCGGGGTGCGGCTTCATCTGCTGGACTGAATCGCCCCCTACCAACACGTCAAGATACGGTGCGAGGCCGGACATAGCCAGCAGTGGCGCAGCCAGCAGACGCGGCTTGTTGGTGACGCAGGCAAGCCGGTAGCCTTCCCTCCTGAGAGCCTCCAAACCTGTAACCACGCCCGGAAACAGGCCCCCAAAGCGGCCATTGGTGTCGTGGTAATGGCGATGGAACAAAGCTTCGGCGTCAATGATGTCCACCCGCTGGGCGATCTGCGCAGTCTCCAACACACGCCGCACGAGGTTGGGCACGCCGCGGCCAATAAACCCCGCGACGATGTTGAACGGCAGCGGTTCGCTGCCGAAGTCGACTAGCATACGGCTGGCGGCTTCGACGATATCCGGCGCGCTGTCGACCAACGTGCCGTCCAAGTCGATCAGCACCGCTGCACAAGGTTTGGTTATGGTAGCCATCACGCCTCCTTCAGCAACGCGCATGTGGCCGCCGCGACATGCGCCGGGGTCAGGCCAAAGTGCTTGTACAGCGCTTCTGCAGGCGCTGACTCGCCAAACGTGTCGATACCCAGTGCCAAGCCTTCCTCGCCTACCACGCCGCGCCAGTACCAGGTAGTCCCAGCCTCCACACTGACGCGCGGTAGACCCGCTGGCAGCACCGTATCCCGGTATGCGATGTCCTGGGAGTAGAACAGCTCGACGCAGGGCATCGACACCACGCGTGCGGCAACTCCAATTTCTGCTAGGTCCAGCGCAGCGCGCATGGCGATTTCCACTTCCGAACCTGTGGCAATTAGCACCACGCTTGGTGCCTCGACATCGCGAAGTACATAGCCGCCGCGCGAGATATCCGTCCGTTGGTCCGCATCGCGCGCGAATGGCGTCAGCGTTTGCCGAGATAGCAATAAGCAGGTCGGGCCATCCTCACGTCGCAGCGCAGCCAGCCAAGCATAGGCTGTTTCAGTGCCATCGCAGGGCCGCCATACCTGGTTGTTGGGGATCAATCGCAAACTGGCGGCATGCTCCACGGGCTGGTGGGTCGGACCGTCCTCGCCTAGGCCGATCGAATCATGGGTCAGCACGTGCACCACACGCAAACGCATCAACGCCGCCATTCGGATTGCATTGCGCGAATAGTCTGAGAATGTCATGAAAGTGCCGCCGTAGGGGATCAGTCCACCATGCAGCGCAATGCCGTTCATCACCGCAGCCATGCCGAACTCACGCACGCCGTAACTCACGTAGTTGCCGTGCCCGACATGGTTGACCCAGACGGACGCCTTGACGTTGGTCAAGTTGGAGCCAGTCAGGTCTGCCGAGCCGCCCAGCAACTCGGGTAACGCCGGCGTCAGCGCCTCAAGGCACAGTTGTGAAGCCTTGCGCGTGGCGATTTTTCCTTGCAGCGGCGACGGTGCGTCCAGCATTGCTACCAACTCGGAATCGAACTCTTCCGGCAAGCGGCTGGTGGTACGGCGGATGAACTCTTCAGCCAACTCGGGATGCGCTGCGCGATAGCGGCTGAAGCGCTCCTGCCATTCGGACTCGCGAGAGGCGCCTTGCGCGCGCGCGTCCCACGCGTCGGCAACATCCAGTGGCACCGTGAAGGGCTCAGCTTCCCAGCCAAGCGCTGTGCGCATGGCGGCAATCTCGGCGGCACCCAATGGAGCGCCATGCACATCGTGCCCCCCGGCCTTGGCGGGCGCGCCTCGGCCGATCACGGTGCGGCAGCAAATCAGCGTGGGCCGGTCACGCTCCGCCTTGGCAACGTGCAGCGCCGCATCTACGGCCGTCGCATCATGACCATCGACGTCGGCGATTACGTGCCAGCCGTATGCAGCAAAGCGCTTCGGAGTGTCGTCGGTGAACCAGCCAACGACATCACCGTCGATGGAAATTCCGTTGTCGTCGTAGAAGCAAATCAGCTTGCCTAACCTAAGCGTTCCAGCAAGCGAACAAGCCTCGTGACTCAGCCCCTCCATCAGACAACCGTCGCCAAGAAAGACGTAAGTGTGATGGTCTACAACCTCGAAGCCAGGCCGATTAAAGGTGGCGCCCAGCAGCTTTTCCGCCAGCGCCATGCCGACGGCATTGGCGAGCCCCTGTCCCAGCGGCCCGGTAGTGGTTTCCACTCCTGGCGTCACGCCAATCTCCGGGTGACCAGGTGTGGCCGCATGCAGCTGACGAAACTGGCGCAGTTGCGCCATCGGTAGGTCGTAGCCGGTGAGGTGCAGCAGCGCATACTGCAACATGGAGGCATGACCGTTGGACAATACGAAACGGTCTCGGTCCGGCCACGCCGGGTTGACCGGGTTGTGGCGCAAATGGCGCCGCCACAGAACTTCAGCCATCTCGGCCATACCCATCGGTGCGCCGGGGTGTCCGGACTTGGCTTGCTCTACTGCATCAGCGGCCAGGAAGCGCAGAGCGTTGGCACATCGCGCTGCGAAATCGATACGTTCAGGGGCATTCATTTGCGGTGTCCTTGCAAACGACAATGGGTCATAGGGCGGCGCGCTTGCGGCGCTCCATCATGCGTAGCACGAAAGGCGTGAATATCAGCTGCATGGCCAATTCCATCTTGCCCCCGGGCACCACGATGGTGTTGGCGCGCGACATGAACGAGTCGTGGATCATGCTTAGCAGGTACTGAAAATCGATCCCCTTCGGATTGGCAAAGCGGATCACCACCATACTTTCATCGGGCGCCGGAATCTCTCGCGAGATAAACGGATTCGATGTGTCCACGCAGGGGACTCGCTGGAAGTTCACATGCGTGCGCGAGAACTGCGGACAAATGTAGTTCACATAGTCCGGCATACGGCGCAGGATGGTGTCGGTCACGGCCTCGGTCGAATACCCGCGCTGCTTCTTGTCGCGCCACAGCTTCTGAATCCACTCCAAGTTGATGACGGGTACCACGCCAATCAGTAGATTGGGATACCGGGCGATATCGACCTCATTTGTCACAACGCCGCCGTGCAATCCCTCGTAGAACAACAGGTCAGTATCCGCAGGCAATGGCTCCCATCGCGTGAAGGTTCCGGGCTCCTGCCCGAATGGTGCGGCCTCTTCGTGACTGTGAAGGTAATACCGGTGCATGCCTGTACCGGTTTCCGCATAAGAACGGAATAGGTTCTCCAGCTCACAAAACAGGTTGTTCTCCTCGCCAAAATGGCTGAAGTTCATATTGCCGGTACGTTCGGCCTCCGCCATCTTGACCTTCATCTCTGCACGGTCGTAGCGGTGGAAGCTGTCGCCCTCAATGACCACCGACTTCACACCTTCCCGACGGAAGATATTCTCGAAGGTACGGGTCACCGACGTGGTACCGGCGCCAGAGGAGCCGGTGATAGCGATAATGGGATAGCGTTCGGACATGGCCAGACACCTTAGGCAGACGCGCGGAAAAGGCTGCGCTCGTTGAACAGGGGATTCGGAAGATCGGGATCGGTCTGGTCGATGTGATAGCCCTCGATCCGTTCGACTTCATTGCGCGAACCGAAAATCACGCCAACGCGCTGATGCAGCGCCGAAGGCGCGACCGACATCAGCTCCTGGCGGCCCGTACTTGCTCGCCCCCCCGCTTGCTCCATCAGGAAGGCGATCGGATTCGCCTCATACAGCAAGCGCAGCCGGCCCGGCTTGGCCGGATCCTTGGTGTCGCGCGGGTACATGAAGACACCACCGCGCATCAGAATGCGGTGCGCCTCCGCCACCATCGACGCGATCCAGCGCATATTGAAGTCCTTGCCCCGCGGTCCGCTGTTGCCAGCCATGCATTCGGATATGTATCGCCGCACTGGGGCTTCCCAGAAGCGACTGTTGGACGCGTTAATAGCGAACTCTCTCGTATCCGCCGGCACCCGCAGGTTCGAATGAGTCAGGAAGAACTCGCCCAGATTAGGGTCGAGGGTGAAGCCGTTGACGCCATTGCCGACCGTCAACACCAGCATGGTTGTCGGGCCATAGAGCGCGTACCCGGCCGCCACTTGGGCCGTACCGGGTTGCAGAAAGTCCCGCTCTGTAACTGCATCGGATCCTTGCGGTGCGCGCAACACCGAGAAGATGCTGCCGACAGAGACGTTGACGTCGATATTGGACGATCCGTCGAGAGGATCGAACACCAGCAAGTATTTGCCGCGAGGGTAGTTCTCAGGAATCTGATACGGCGCGTCCATCTCCTCCGACGCCATGCCGGCCAGGTACCCTCCCCATTCATTGACCCGAAGGAAGGTGGTGTTGCTCAGCACATCCAGCTTTTGCTGAATTTCACCTTGCACGTTCACGTGACCTTGCTCGCCGCCTTCGCAGCTAGCATTGCCGTGCAGCCCTCCGAGCGCACCGAAGGCCACCGCGCGTGCAATCTCCTTGCAGGCCATGGCAACGTTGAGTATCAGGCCATTGAAGTCGCCACTGGCGTCCGGGTAGCGACGGCGTTCCTCAATTAGGAACTGCGTCAGGGTCATCCTTTGGACATCTGGCATGACAAGTCTCCTCTAGATTTGCTATGTGTTCTTGTGTCGTGCCGGTACAGGCGGGCTATGTGACAGTGGCCGCCTCGCGCAAACAGTGCAGAATGCTCCGGTAACCACCGTCGGCATCTGGTGCACCAAACACGGCGCTGCCGGCCACGAAGGTGTCGGCACCCGCTCGGGCTATGTCCACGATGTTGTCCACCTTGACGCCGCCATCGATCTCCAGCCAGACCTGCCGTCCGCCAGCAGCCTGCTGACGATCGATACGCGCGCGTACTTGGCGCACCTTGGCCAGCACGCCCGGAATGAAGGCCTGGCCGCCGAAGCCGGGGTTCACGCTCATCAGCAGCACCAGATCAAGCTTGTCCAACGTATGGTCCAGCCAATCCAGCGGTGACGCTGGATTCAGCACTAGGCCAGCCTTGCAGCCGTGGTCGTGGATTAGGCCAATGGTGCGATCCACGTGACGGCTCGTCTCTGGGTGGAAGCTGATGATGTTGGCGCCTGCTTTCGCGAACATCGGTATCAGCGCGTCTACTGGTTCCACCATCAGATGCACGTCGATGGGTATGGATACCAAGGGTCGAATCGCTTCGCAAACCAGCGGGCCAATGGTCAGGTTGGGTACATAGTGGTTGTCCATCACATCAAAATGCACTAGGTCCGCCCCGCCCTCCTCAATTGCGCAGACTTCTTCGCCAAGGCGCGCAAAATCGGCTGACAGGATCGATGGCGCCAGGCGAATGGTGCGCTGGCTATTGCGACTGATATCGGGTTCTTTTGCATGCATCTCAGGTCGCCTCGGTCGATGTATCGCGATGTAACGCACGCAGTGCGGCCAAATCAATCCAGCGTTGCGTCATGCCGGGAACGTGCTGGGAGATGAAGTTGGCCGGATCGCCAAGATGCGGAAGCACTAGCAGTGCCCCCTCGAACACATCTTGCGCGCTGAACGCAGTGGGAGTGACCAGCGTGGGAATGCCTGCTGCGCGGGCGGCACGCAATCCGTTCTCCGAGTCCTCTATGGCCACGCAAGCGGCAGCCTCCAAGCCTAGCTGCGCCAACACAGCGAAATAGACATCGGGGGCGGGTTTTTTGACCGCGGTAGTTCCAGCGTCACCGATCGCTGCAAAGCGCCGTCGCCAGTCCGCGCCAAGATGCGCCAGCAAGAGCGCGTCGAGGTTCGCGGGAGTGGTAGTGGTGGCAATGGCTACTGGAATGCCGGCATCTCCGGCTTCGGCGATCAAGCGAGAGATTCCTGGGCGCAGCGGCATAGAGCCCGCCCTAACGCACTCTGCATAGTGGCGAGTCTTGATGGCATGAACAGCGTCGATGGTCTCTTTCACCTTGCAACCACGGGCTTCTTCGGGGTCGACCATAAGCCAGTAGTGCATCAAACGCTCCTTACCTCCCGCTACCTTGAGCAGGCGCGTGTAGAGCGGTAGGTCCCAGTGCCAGTCCAGCCCAACTTCCGCAAAAGCGGCGTTGAACGCCTGCAAGTGCGCGCGTTCGGTGTCGGCCAGCGTGCCGTCGACATCGAAGATCAAGGCTTGCATGGATTACTCCTTGGCCGAGGCTTGGGATGGCACCTCGGGCTTCGAAAACACGCGACTTGCGCGTAGATCGTCCGCCGTGATGGTCGTCAGCGTATGGTCGTCGATCGCAGCGTCTACATCCTCGAGCAGCCGCGAGGCATGTCGCAGCCGCGCACGGTCTAGCGCATTGCGCACGCTGCGGGCGTTAGCGAAGTGCGGTTGCGACATGCGTCGTGACAGATAGTCGGCAAACACGGCTCGACTTTCCTGGTCGAAGCGGTACTGCATCTCGTCCAGCATCAAGTCGGCGATCTGGCTCAGTTCGTCGAGCTGGTAGTCGGGGAAGTCGATGTGGTGCGCAATGCGCGAAGACATGCCCGGGTTCGACTCGAAGAAACGATCCATGCGGTCCTTGTAGCCGGCCAGAATTACCACCAGATCTTCGCGGTTGTTCTCCATCACCTGTAGCAGGATCTCGATTGCCTCCTGGCCGTAGTCGCGCTCGTTCTCGGGTCGGTAAAGGTAATAGGCCTCGTCGATGAAGAGCACGCCACCCATGGCCTTTTTTAGGATCTCTTTGGTCTTTGGCGCGGTATGGCCGATGTATTGACCGACCAGGTCGTCGCGGGTCACCGCCACTAGATGGCCGCGCCGCACGTAACCGAGTTGGTGCAGGATTTGCGCCATGCGCATTGCCACCGTGGTCTTTCCCGTACCGGGATTGCCGGTAAAACACATATGCAGGCTGGGCGCCCCGGCGGTGAAGCCGCGCCCGGCGCGCAACTTGTCCACTAGCAGCAACGCTGCGATATCGCGGATGCGTGCTTTCACCGGCTTCAACCCAATCAGTTCACGGTCAAGCTGGGTCAGCAGCTCGGTAATGCCCGAGCTGGCCAGCGACTCTGCAAGCGATCCGGCCGGGGCAATTGGCGGCTGCAGCAATGCGGTCGTATCGGGGGCGGACATGACAGGCTCCTAGTCGATCATCTCGATAATGCCGAGGCAAAACTTCCCCCGGTGCGCGACCTAGCGGCCGCGCAGCCATGGGACTACACAGTCAGGAAATTGCCGGCGATAGTTCCTTGAGAGAGCTCCGCGAGGGCTGTGCCGGTACTGTTAGTAGCGGCTACCTTCTGGGCGCGCCTGCACGGCGTAGCTCTCGATCGAGTAGCGCAACGTGCGGCCGGGCTCCTCCTGACGTACCAGGCGGAAGCCTGGCTCATCGGCCGGACGATTCACGATGAACGACATCACCACTGACTCGACGGTATGGGTCGAATCGAATGCAGTGACGCGGATGTAGTGGTTGGGGAAGGTACTGCGCGCGTTGTTGATCTCCAGCAGGATGCCGGCGGCGTCGCGCAGGTCGAACATCGGAAGCCCGAACATCTCCCAGTAAGTGTTGCGCGGGTGCGGGTCGTCGGTATATTCGATACCAACCGCCCAGCCCTTCTCCAGGCAGTATTCAAGCTGTTTGGTGATCTGCCCGTCGGTCAGGTCAGGCAGGAAAGAAAAGGTGCCTTGAGTGATTCGCATGGTGTCCTCTCGTTCTGTGGGTTCGCGGTGGCGGCGTCCGGCAGGCTCAGGCCACCGATGCGGTGGGCACGAAGTCCGAGGTATCGGTCGGCGTGTAATTGAAGGTGATGTCACCCCAGGTATCCAGCGCCGCGCGCAGTGGCCCGCACCAGCGCGCTGCATCGCGCAGGATCTCTGGCCCTTCGTTAATAATGTCGCGACCTTCGTTGCGCGCCAACACCATTGCTTCCAGCGCAACCCGGTTAGCCGTGGCGCCCGCCTGAATACCCTGCGGGTGGCCGATGGTGCCGCCACCGAACTGCAGCACCACGTCGTCGCCAAACAAGCTGATCAGCTGGTGCATCTGACCAGCATGGATGCCGCCCGAAGCCACCGGCATCACCTTGCGCAGCGATGCCCAATCCTGGTCGAAGAACAGGCCTCGGGTCAGGTCGGTATGCGTGTATGAATCGCGGCAAACGTTGTAGTAGCCCTGCACCGTAAGCGGATCGCCCTCAAGCTTGCCCACCGCGGTGCCGGTATGCATGTGGTCGACGCCCGCCAGCCGCAACCATTTGGCAATCACACGGAATGACACCCCGTGGTTTTTCTGCCGAGTGTAGGTGCCATGGCCCGCGCGGTGCAGGTGCAGGATCATGTCGTTCTGACGACACCAGTTGCTCATGGACTGAATACAGGTCCAGCCGACAATGAGGTCGACCATGATGATGACCGAGCCCAGAGACTTGGCAAACTCCGCGCGCCGATACATCTCTTCCATGGTGCCGGCGGTCACATTGAGGTAGCTGCCCTTGACTTCGCCAGTTGCGGCCGAGGCCTTGTTGACTGCGTCCATTACGAACAGGAAGCGGTCACGCCAGTGCATGAAGGGTTGCGAGTTAATGTTCTCGTCGTCCTTCATAAAGTCCAGACCGCCCTTTAGGCCCTCGTACACCACGCGACCATAGTTGCGCCCCGACAGCCCGAGCTTGGGCTTGGTCGTGGCGCCCAGCAGCGGGCGGCCGAACTTGTCGAGACGTTCACGCTCGACAATGATGCCGGTGGACGGCCCGGCGAAGGTCTTCACATAGGCCACCGGGAAATGCATGTCTTCCAGGCGTGCCGCCTTGATCGGCTTGAAGCTAAAGACATTGCCGATAATGGAAGCGGTCAAGTTGGCGATCGAGCCTTCCTCGAACAGCGATAGGTCATAAGCGACGTAACAGAAGAACTGCTCCGGGTTATTGGGCACCGGATCGACCCGATAAGCCTTGGCGCGATACATGTCGCATGCGGTGAGACGGTCGGTCCAGACTACGGTCCAGGTAGCGGTCGACGACTCACCGGCCACAGCTGCAGCCGCCTCAACTGGGTCGACACCATCCTGTGGCGTGATGCGGAACAGCGCAAGCACATCGGTGTCCTTGGGCACGTAGTCGGCATCCCAGTACCCCATCTCACGATACTTCATGACGCCGGCGTCGTAGCGCTTGCGCGGTTTGGCTTGAATCGTCTCGGGTGCGTTCATGCTTGTCTCCCTTGCTAGGTTTTAGCGGCGTGATTGCGTTGAAAGAAAGATATCTGCCGGCCTCCATAAGGTAAATTCAGATATTCTTAGCCCCTACATAAGCAATCCCTTAACGTGATTCAAGCAACACATAATTAACGTCAACTTCTATCCGCCCCACCATGGCATTACTGCGCGCCCTCACCCTTCGCCAGCTGCAAATCTTCGTCACCGTGGCCCGACACGCCAGCTTTGTGCGCGCAGCCGAGGAACTCCACCTGACCCAACCTGCTGTATCGATGCAGGTCAAGCAGCTCGAGTCCGTGGTTGGCTTGGCACTGTTCGAGCGAGTTGGCCGGCAATTAACACTGACTGAACCCGGGGACCGGCTGCTACACCACGCCTCGCGCATTCTCGGCGAGATAAAAGATGCCGAGGAGGGCTTGCAAGCGGTTAAAGACGTCGAACAAGGTTCGATTACGATGGGGCTGATCAGCACGGCTAAGTACTTCGCCCCAAAGCTGCTCGCAGGCTTCACGGCGCTGCATCCTGGCGTGGAATTGCGCATCGCCGAAGGCAACCGGGAAACATTGCTGCAGCTGCTACAGGACAACGCGATCGACCTCGCGCTGATGGGGCGGCCACCGCGCGAACTTGATGCCGTATCGGAACCCATTGCCGCGCACCCGCACGTGTTGGTGGCCTCGCCCCGGCACCCTCTGCGCAGCGCGAAGGAGTTCGACCTACAGGAATTGCGCCACGAGACTTTCCTGCTACGCGAACCAGGCTCCGGCACGCGTACCGTGGCCGAGTACATGTTTCGCGACCACCTGTTCGCGCCTGCTAAGGTCGTCACCCTCGGCAGCAACGAGACCATCAAGCAGGCGGTGATGGCCGGCATGGGCATCAGCTTGTTGTCGCTGCATACACTGTCGCTGGAATTGCGCACGCACGAGATCGTGCTGCTCGACGTGGTGGGCACACCGATCGAACGTGTCTGGCATGTCGCGCATATGTCGAGCAAGCGCCTGTCACCGGCCACCGAAAGCTGCCGTGCATACCTTCTCGAACACACCGCGGAATTCCTCGGCAAGGAATACGCCTGCCTGCTGCCGGGGCGGCGGGTGGCATGAAACTCATCCTCTAGGGGAATGAACTATTCCACTGGACCGCACGGTGACACTGGTGTCGGCAGTACACCGTCTTCGCGGAGCCACACTGTAAATTCTGTCCCTTTGCCAGGCGCGCTCACCACCGTGATCCGGCCACCGTATTGCGTCACTATTGCATAGCTGATGGACAGGCCCAGCCCGGTACCCTTCTGCTTCTTCGTCGTGAAGAACGGATTGAAGATACTGGGCAGGTTTGACTCGTCGATGCCGCAACCGGTGTCGTGTACGTGCAGCGTCATGCCGTGCGGCGTCCAATCACGGGTGGCGATTGTCAGCATGCCCCCGTCCGGCATCGCGTAGATGGCATTGGTCAGCAGGTTGACTATGACCTGCTGCAGCTCACTTCGACTGATACTCACGCGTCCCATAGCCTGAAGATCAAGCTCGATATGGATCGCCGGCCCCTTCATCGTGTGCCGGACCAGGTCCAGACAGCTCCTAGCGACTTCTCCCGGATCCAAGCGTTCGACACTGCCGGAGAACGCCTCTGGCCGCACGAACCGCAGTAGTTGGCCGACCAACAATTGAATGCGATGCACCTGTTCGTCGATCAGGCGCAGCTCATGCCACACTGGCTCGGCAGCAGGCCCCAAGATATAGCGGGCTACGTCCAGATTTCCCTGGATTACCGCAATCGGGTTGTTGATCTCATGGGCAACACCGGCGGTAAGCTGTCCTGCCACAGCTAGCTTTTCCGACGTAATCAACTGTTGCCGCGTCGCGCGTAGTACGGCGTTGGCGTTCTCCACCTCTTGCGTCCGCTCGGCGACCTTTCGATCTAGCGTGTCAGCCCAATCTTTAAGCTGCCCATTGCGCTCTTGCAGGTCCGACAATAGCTGGTCGAACTGACCAGCGAGCTGGCCCAGTTCGTCACTACTGCGCACGGGACCGACCCGCGCCTGGGCGTCTCCATCCTTGAGCGCGTGCATAGTACTGACCATACGCGTCATCGGCTCGAACACGCGCCTAGCCCAGAGTAGCGACACGACCGCCCCGGACACTGCCAGCAATAGGAACAGCGCCACGAGCAGAGCCAGGGCCAGTCCCTTCATTTGGCTGATTGGCTTGGCGAGGTAGCCCACATACAGCATCCCGATACGCTGGCCTCGGCTGTCCGAGATAGGCTCATAGGCACTCATGTACCAGTCATTGACCACAAAGGCTAAGTCCAGCCATTTCTCGCCCCGCAACAGGACCTTTTCGCGCACCTCGCGCGAGACTCGGGTCCCCAACGCACGCTCACCGTGGAACAGGCGCACATTGGTGGCAATGCGGGTATCGTCCAGAAACAGCGTCGCCGTACCTTGACTGCCGCTCGGCAACGAGCCCGGCTGGTACACCAGCGCGTTTAAGGTGTCGATAAACCCGAGGTTTTGGTTCAGCAGCGTGCCACCGTGCAGGATCGCCACCAGCGCCCCGCTCGCGTCGAAAACAGGAGCCGCAGCGTGTACCACCATGCCGCGGCTTTCAAGCGCGCGATCAGTCGGCCCCTCATTGGCGGCGGGGCGAAGCGCCACCTGCGCACGCAGTCCCAGTTCACTGGAGACGCTGGCCAGTTGCGCGGCCGACCACGCATCAGTGGCGGCATCGGGCCACCCGGCGGCAGCGCTAGCCACCACGCGCCAACGAGAGCTGGTGGGCACGGCCGGATCCGACGGGGTCGCCATCGGCCGGCCCTGAGGGTCCAGGAGCAGCAAGAAGTCCAAGCCGTGCCGGCGCTGTACCTCCTTGAGAATTCCAGCCACGGCGCTGCGATCTGACAGACTGCCCACCAGTACATGCGAGCGGGCCTCTTGGAGGACCTGGTCTTCCATTCCGTCCACCATATGTGCGAAGTACTCGTGCGCGACCAGCAGGTCGCTGTTCACCTTATACGCCAGGAGGGCTTGGAACGCGCGATCACCCCACACCGCCATAAGCACCAGCAACGCGATGAGCGCGACCAGCAGCGGCGCGACCACAATGGACACCAGCTTGGCGCGGAGCGAGGCACGGTAGTGATGCAGCAAGTCAGCCATATTTAAGGACGCAGCCCCCATTGCAGGCACTTGCGATCCAGCGTACGGCGTGAGATACCCAGCCGGCGCGCCGCCTCTGCACGATTGCCGCGTTCGGTCGCTAGTACTTGCAGGATGTGGCGCCGCTCGACGGTCTCCAGCAGGTTGGGGTCGTTGGCAGCAGATGGCAAGTTCGGGTCCATTTCCGGAACGCTCGCCGCCCCGGCCTGCCAGCTATCATCGGTAGCGGTCGCAGCGTCATCCCTGCTCCGACCACCCCCTAGGCCTGCGGTTTGCACCAATGATTCGACGGGATACTCGCCGAGAATCAACGCTCGCTCCACTAAGTTGCGCAGTTCCCTCGCATTCCCCGGCCAGTCATAGCTTTTGAGCAAACGCACGAGAGAAGAAGACAACGCCACCGCCGGCAGTCCGAGCTGCTCGGACAATTGCTCCGTAAAATGTTCGGCCAAGGCGACGATATCTTCCGGACGCTCGCGCAGTGGTGGAATGCCAATCGATACCACGTCGAGCCGGTAAAACAAATCTTGGCGAAATCGTCCGGCAGAGACCTCATTGGACAACTTGCGATTGCCGGCCGCAACGATGCGCACATCCACCGTAATCTCCCGCTCGGTACCGAGCGGGCGGATGCGTCGGTCCTCGATCACGCGCAGAAGCTTGGCCTGCATCGATAGCGGCAGCTCGGCAATTTCGTCCAGGAACAGGGTGCCACCGTCGGCATAGAGGAATAGCCCGTGGCGCGCTCCAGCAGCACCGGTGAAAGCCCCCTTGGCGTGACCGAACAATTCGCTCTCGACGATCTCGGGCGCCATCGCGCTGCAATTTAGCGGCACAAACTGTCCCTGCCGACCGCTTAGCCGGTGCAGTTCGCGCGCCACCACCTCCTTGCCCGTGCCGGACTCGCCAGTCACCAGAACAGTGGAGGGCATCGGTGCCACGCGGGCAACCATTGCCATCACCCTCTTTATGGCATCTGACTCGCCAATAAAGGACTTGTGGATGGTGTATTTTTCCAGCTCGCGGCGCAGGATGTAATTTTCGCGTGCCAGGCGGGTCCGGTCAAAACAGCGTCCTATCGCATTGAGCATCTGGTCAACACGGAACGGCTTGACGATAAAATCCGCCGCACCTGAGCGTAGCGCAGCAATTGCCGTATCCACATCGGCAAAGGCAGTCATCAGGATGACGTCTGCGGGGTTGCCCGCGCTACGCAATGTCTTGAGCCAGTCTAGACCGCTGCAACCAGGCAGTGCGACATCCAGCAGGATCAGGTCAAAACGCTGCTCCTCGAGCAGCGCCGAGCCGGCCTCGGCACTCTCAGCAGTTACCACTCTGGCGACGTTGCCCTCAAGCGCTCGCGAGAGGAACGAACGCATGCCGGCCTCGTCGTCCACCACCAGTATCGTGCGGCGCTGCCAGTGGTCATTGTGACCAACCGCGCGTTGTATATCGTTCATCACTTGGGCTCCCTTGACCGCCGTGGGCCGGCTTGAACCCGCCTCGCTGCCGGGGTGGCTTGGAAGTCTAACGACAGTGACCCTGCGCGATGTATTGGGAGTAAACCGAGCCAGCCGGCGTTCATTGACAGATTGTCGTGCCACGCTGGCCGCATCCGGACATTTTGTCTCCCGCGCGTGCGGCTGATCTGAGGCCGTTGCCTACAAGCCCTTGACGACAAAAGAAATCCTCGTTGGGCATGGCTTTTGCTGAAGGGCACGTTGCAGCCCGTCGCACCAGACGACAACCAAAGGGCACCATTTCCAGCCAGGAGACAACCCATGTCCTATACCACTCAAGCGCAAGATCCATCGCACACGTCGTCCAAGACGTCGGCAATCCCCTCCGTATTCTCCAAGGAGGCGATCATCGCAAAGCCGGATTTCAACCGCTGGATGGTACCGCCTGCCGCCCTCGCCGTTCACCTTTGCATTGGCCAAGCCTATGCGTTTTCAGTATTCAACGAACCGTTGACGAGAATTGTGGGCGTTTCGAGCCCTGCACCTGGCGACTGGCAGCTGACTACCCTCGGCTGGATTTTCTCGCTAGCGATCTTCTTCCTCGGCATCTCCGCCGCGTTCGCCGGAAAGTGGTTGGAAAAGGTCGGCCCTAGGCGCACCATGTTCACCTCCGCCTGCTGCTTCGGTGGTGGCTTCCTGGTATCGGCGCTAGGCATCTGGCTGCACCAGATCTGGTTGCTGTACCTGGGTTACGGCGTGCTGGGTGGCATCGGGCTGGGCCTGGGCTATGTTTCGCCGGTATCCACGCTGATCCGCTGGTTCCCCGACAGGCGCGGGATGGCCACCGGAATGGCAATCATGGGCTTCGGTGGTGGCGCGATGATCGGCGCACCGTTGTCGGTTGCGCTGATGAACCACTTCAAAAGCGCAACCAGTGCCGGCGTAGCCGAAACCTTCCTCGTGATGGGAGGGATGTACTTCCTCTCGATGTCTATTGGCGCGCTGGCCATCCGTATTCCGGCGCCAGGGTGGGCGCCTGCAGGCTACGTTCCCAAGGCCAAGGCAAGCAAGATGGTCACCCACGCCAATGTGCACATTGACCAGGCGCTCAAGACTCCCCAGTTCTATCTGCTATGGCTGATCCTCTTTCTGAACATCACCGCCGGTATCGGCGTGCTCGGCCAGGCGGCAGTAATGATTCAGGAAACCTTCAAGGGCAACATTACCGCCGCCGCGGCAGCCGGCTTTGTCGGGTTGCTTAGCATCGGCAACATGACGGGCCGCTTTCTGTGGAGCTCGGCCAGCGACTATTTCGGACGCAAGGCGACCTATGCAATCTTCTTCGCCTTTGGTGCCGCGCTCTACTTGGCCGTCCCAGCCGTCGGGGCCTCCGGAAATGTCGCCTTGTTCGTTGCTTGCTACTTCCTGATACTGACCATGTACGGCGGCGGCTTCAGCACCATTCCAGCCTATCTAGCCGACATGTTTGGAACCGCCTACGTTGGGGGCATCCACGGCCGCCTGCTCACGGCCTGGGCGGCCGCCGGCATCGCCGGCCCGGCACTAGTGAACTACATCCGCGAATACAAGCTGGCACTGGGCGTGCCCAGGTCTGAGGTCTACGTCGATACCTTGCACATCATGGCAGGGTTGCTCGTGGTCGGCTTCGTCTGCAACCTGATGATCCGGCCCGTCCATGCCCGACACCACCTGCGCGAAGCTACAAGCGCCGCGTAAGCGCCTTATCCAATTTCCAGCCTGTTGTCACCGAGAGGAACCCAATATGCAAAACGAGCGGAGAGTCACCAAGCTAATTATGCTCATCACCTTCTGGGCCTACGCGCTCATTCCACTAGGCGCAGGCATTTGGTCGACCTTGGGCAAGGCGATGAAGCTGTTCGCCTGATTGGCATTTCAAAGGCGAAGTGATTGAGAACAACCGCTAAGGACATCACTATGAATACGCTCCGATACTAGCGGTGTCTCAAGAACACGCCAGCTCAAGAGGTTGGCGCTCATATATCCAGTGAGAAGGCGCCTCATCACCGTACTGTCAAACGCGAACCATGTTTCGTCGCTGGTTTAGCTACTTGGCGTGGCACCGTTCGCTCCTCTGTGCCTCAATCTATCTGACGAGGCGCAGCGTCATTGTAAGGATGAAAATGAAGAACTTCGCTCACAGCGGCACTATCGAAGGGACGGTGCCGCTGCGAGCGGGCTACCGGCCCAGTTCATACAGATTCGACGCTAGACGTCCTAACGTCTGCACTGCAGCGTCGAGTTCCGGCGACCACTCCCAACTGTAGTTAAGCCGGATGCAGTGACTGTAAGTGAATCCCGGCGCGAACATGTGGCCTGGTGCGACGGTGATTCGCGATTCGAGCGCAGCATGGTACAGCTCCATGGCGTCGACACCCTCCGGCATCTGTACCCAGAGCGCGTAGCCACCCGCAGGCCGTGAGGTAGTGGTGCCTTCCGGGAAGAACCGCTGAACGCTGGCGGTCATGATCTTCGCCTGCTGAGCATAGGCCTTGCGGACGCGTCTTAGGTGGTAATCGTATCCATCGTTTTTCAGAAATTCAGCGATTGCAAGTTGCGGCAGCGACGGCGTGGTCAAGGTGTTCAGGAATTTCAGCCTTTCCACGCGATCGTGGTAGCGGCCTGCAAGCGTCCAGCCAATGCGCGATGCATTGGTGAGGGTCTTCGAAAATGAGGAGCAATGCAGAATGATTCCGGCCTTGTCATAAGTCTTCAAGGAACTGGGATGACCTCCCTCATAGTAAAGTTCGCCGTAAACGTCATTCTCAATGGCTGGAATGTCCTTCTCGGTAAGTAGTTCGACAAGCTTCCGCTTCTTTTCGTCCGACATCTGAAAACCCAGCGGATTCTGGAAGTTCGGCATCACCATGCAGGCAACGATCTGCTTCTCGTCAATCAGCTTTGCCAACGCATCCAAGTCGATACCCTCAGTGGGATTGGTCGCAACTTCCACCGCGCGCATGCCCAGCCTTTCGATGGCATGGAGCATAGCGTAGTAGGTGGGCGACTCGACCGCGATTGCATCACCCGGCTTGGCCACCGCCTGCAGACACAGGTTAATCGCTTCGGTTGCACCAATGGTGATGATCATCTCGTTGGGGTCAATGGCGTAGCCATTTTCAAGATAGCGACGAGAGATCTGTCGGATCAGTTGTGGGCTGCCAGGTGGCAGGTCATCGAGCACGTTCCACTTCGTATATCGCCTCGCGATGTTGTTCGAGTACTGGGTGATTCGCTGCCAGGGAAACAGTGATGAATCAGGATACGGCGAGCCCAGCGCTATCGCTTCGTCAGAGCGGATCGACCGGAGAGTGGAAAGCACTAGAGCACTCACGTCTACCGGAGACGGGTGCTCGCTTGGCCTCGAGGCACGAAGCTCCACAACCGGCTCTCCCGAGCGCTTACGCACAAAGTAACCCGACTGCGGCCGGCTTTCGATGACACCCCGACTCTCGAGCTGGGCAAAAGCCCGCATTACGGTCGTCAAACTTAGGCGATGATGCTGACTTGTCTGACGTACTGAAGGAATGCGCTCGCCGGGCAGAAGCACCCCTTGCTGGACCATGCTCTCAATCTGACCAGCAAGCATCTCGTACAGTTTCACTCACACCTCTCCTGCTCGTCTACTTTTAATATTAGGTATGCTCCTCCGATTTCCATCAAGATCGCCTTTGGACTACATATAGATAAACTGCTGGTATAGACCATTCAACTCACGACGAATCTTTTCTACGCGCACCTCGTCACCATCGTCAGAAAACTCGATGAGCTTTTGCTCCTTCGACGTAATCTGCTCGCACAGCTCCGATAAATTCTCACAGAATGCTGCGGAGTGAAAAGTTGGCATTGACGGTTGCATTTGTTCGGACGCGGTCTTTCTTACGGATGAAATTGGCAAAATTCCATTCTCTTCATTAAATTCAATTTGACGTTCCCTGCGCATCCGGGTCTCGTCAATCGCTTGCTCCATAGCGGGAGTTACTACATCCGCATACAAGATCGCTTTTCCATTTTCGTTTCGAGCGACTCGACCAATCATCTGAATGAGTGCAGGAGCCGAACGCAGGAAACCTGAGCGATCGGCGTCGAGGATGGCGACCAAGGAAGCCTCTGGAATATCGAGCCCCTCCCTCAAAAGGCTGATACCAATCAAAACATCAAACTCACCTGCACGAAGGCCATTGATGATTTCAACTCGATCTTCCGCTTTTATATCCGAATGCATGTATCGCACTCGAACTCCTTTATCGGCCAGGAAATCGTGAAGGTCCTCTGCACTAACCTTTGTAAGAGTGGTCACCAGAACACGCTGGTTGCCCTTAACACGCTTCGATATTTCGATGAGCAGATCACTTATGCACCCTTCTGCCTTTCTAACTTCAACCTCAGGATCAAGCAGTCCCGTCGGTCGAATGATTTGATCGACGATCCTGCCTTTTGATATTTTTAATTCATACTCACCAGGAGTTGCAGAAACAAATATAGTTTGAGGTTTTACATTTTCAAACTCGTGAAAGCTCAACGGTCGGTTGCTCTTCGAAGAAGGCAAACGGAATCCGTAATCTATCAATGTCTCTTTTCGACTCTGATCCCCTCGGAACATTGCAGAAATCTGAGGCACCATCACGTGAGATTCGTCAACAAACAGAAGTCCATCTTTTGGCAGGTAATCCAGAAGAGTGGTCGGCGGCAAGTCTGAATCCCGGCCGTTCAAATAGCAAGAATAGTTCTCCATCCCTGAGCAATATCCCTGCTCCCTCATCATCTCCACATCATTTGTAATCCGCTCATACAATCTGTTTGCCTCAACAATTCGACCAGAGCCGTTTAGCTCGCTAACGCGCTCTTCCATTTCAGCAAGTATTTGCTTAGTCGCGAGATCAATTTTGTTCTTCGGCGTCGCAAAAAGTGTTTTCGGTGAAACCAGATAACTATCTATTACACCAATATTCTTCCCGCTTACGGGATCTATCCAATTAAGAGATTCAACTTGGTCATCAAGTATCGTCACCCGAACCGCTCTAGCCTCCGAATCAGCAGGAAAGATATCAATCACGTCACCCTGCACCCGAAACGTTGCGCGTTTAAGTGCGCGCTCAGAGCGATCATATTGCAATAGCACCAAGCGACGAATGATCTCTCTTTGATTAATCTGAATCCCACCAGATAGAGAAATTTGAAGTGCTCGGTATCCATCTGGATCACCCAAACCGTAGATTGAGGATACCGAAGCAACAACAATCACATCGCGGCGCTCAATCAACGATTTAGTTGTAGATAGCCTCAACCGTTCAAGATGATCATTGATCGAAGAATCCTTTTGGATAAATCGATCACTTCCCGGCATATAAACTTCTGGCTGAAAATAATCATAATAGGACACAAAGTACTCGACAGCATTCTCGGGAAAAAAATGCTTCATCTCACCGTAAAGCTGTGCCGTCAATGTCTTATTTGGGGCGAGAATCAAAGTAGGACGCTTTAGTCTATGGATCACATTTGCCATGGTAAATGTCTTACCTGACCCAGTAATTCCTTTGAGCGTCTGATGCGTTGCCCCTTCTTCTATGCCAGATATCAGGCGAGCTACCGCCTCTGGTTGGTCCCCCGCCGGCGTATAGCCCGAATGCAGGATAAAAATACCACTTGACATTAGAGATCCTCCATATTTTCCGATTTCAAGTAGCACCGCTCCGGGCGTCTATAAAGACACTCGAATCAGCCGCCGGCTGACGTGCACATTCGGGCCCTTCAGCCATGCCTTAGGTGGGCATAGTCTTCAATATAGTGGCCTCATCACGCGATGGCGACACCGAACGTTTGCAATCGTGTTATTTTCTATGGGCCGTGATAGCCCAATCTCGTTACGATCAGCCTAGTTTCTCTCTCAAGTCGACCGAGCATCTCCGCCTGGTCAGCATCGCTGAGTGTTTCCCCGTGATTTCATGCAGCTTATCGATTCTTATACTAGTTCACGGAGAACTTGCATATTTCTACGTCTAGCGACGTGTTAGCGATTTTCGGCTCGATAAGGCTGGACGACTCATATTCCAACTTGCATGAGAACATGCAATCCGCAAAACCAGAATGCCCCTCACTATTGGTGTCCGAGACATTCTGATCCTCCGCTCACGAGAATGATTCAATGTTTGACTGAACCGTGTGGATCGATAACGTATTTATATGCAGATCCGGCATCGAATTCCTTGTATGCCTTAGGAGCATCTTCCAGCTTAATGAACTTTATGTTCATCATGGGCGTCAGGTATGGCATACGGTCATTCAATATCGCCCGCATCAATGCATGATTGTAATTTGCTGTGGGTGATTGGCCAGCTGACATTCGAGGTGATTTGATCCAGGCATTTGACCATTCCAAATCCATATGTCCTTTCTTGGCTTTTGGATCCTTGGAAATCGGATTCGCGCAATACACTCCCACAGTACTCGTCATTCCGCCGAAGCGAACATATTTCAACATCGCGTTTGTAACTGCACTCTCCACGATTTTGTCGGAATCTTCACCGAAGCCGCGACAGTCCACTCCAACGTAGTCGATTACGCGATCGACCTCCCGATGGCCGGTAATCCGTTCGAGATGATCCTCGATCGGTACACGGTCGGCGAGATTTATCGTCTCGATGCCATGCGGCTTAAGAAGATCCAATCTCTCCTGAATATAATCAGCAACAATAATAGCGCCAGCACCAAGAAGCTTCGCACAAGCAGCACCAGCCCGACCAACTGGCCCGGCTCCGAAGATCAGAATGTTTTCCCCGACAACGTAAGCCGGCGCCGCAGGCCAATCGGGACCAGCAAAGCCATGGAATGCCGTTGGCAAGACGTCCGAAAGAAGCGTCAGATCGCGGATCTTAGCCATTGCTGCGCTTTTGTCAGGGAAGCGCAGGAGATTGAAATCGGCATAAGGGACGAAGAGATAGTCGCCTTGTCCACCAGCCCAACCGCCAAGATTGAACCCATAAGCCCCACAGTCGATTTCGGGATTTGTGTTCTCACAAACATCCGAACGCATATGCTTGCAGTTATAGCAACGACCGCAACCCACATTAAAAGGGACGGAAACGATATCCCCCTTCCTTATGACCTCTACGTCTGTCCCGATATCGATCACTTCGCCAGTCATTTCGTGTCCCATAGTCATTCCCTTCGGGACAGCAAATGAGCCACGGTAAATATGAAGGTCGCTTCCGCAGATGTTCGTTGTAACTATTTTTAGAATAGCACCGTGCGGAGCACTCTTACCCTGGGGTGTTACGAGCTCTGGAAATTTGAAGGTGTTAACCTTCATTTCCATGGGTTTTTCAAAAGTCACAATTCGGTTGCCAGTAGGAGTCATGTCGTCACCTCTAGTGCGTTAATGCTTCCCTTTTCTGAGCGAAACGGGAGACGAGATTGTCACTGTCATGAAGAACGAGTTCTGCTCTTGCTTACCGCGTCCCCTTTTGCGGTCGTAGAAGGATCGGACCAAGCGATCGAGGGGTCAAACTGGAAAAATCTATGCTTTGATAGATTAAGTCTATCTACGTCAGACGTTAGATCCAATTCATCACATGTTCAGCCATATCTGACTGCGAATTGAATCATCGAATTGGTTGAATGCGGATTGAACTCGGACATGTTCGTGGGAGTCGCCCTCTCTCAGCGTCAAGTTCGCGTGCTCGAGTAACGTTGTACACGCGACGAAATCGGAGGCGCGACGCCCCTGTTCGCGCACAGTGCGCTGTGATGGCCCTGCGCTAGGCGAGATTTCTTGAAAGAAGCGCTTCGCGCGTTTCAGTCTGAGTAGCTTGACGTGGTTTTTTCGAGGACTTGATTGGCCTAGTTGCCGCCGGGCAATCCCCACTGCCTTAGTCAGAATGCTCCGCGTGGAAGATAGCTACATCGCGGGGAAGCGGCAGACGCAGCCTGCATGACCAGGTGCTCGGGATTTGCGAAACGCTGGGCCGTATGGATGATCAGTCTCGCGACGTCGCTCACTCTGACGAGCACAACGCCGTACGAAGATCGTTCCAGCGCGAGGAGTCGCTTTGGACGTTGGGGAGTGCGAATGCTGACGATCAGGCGTCAGCATCATTGGTGTATGGGGTGTGCGGCCGCGCTAGACAGCGGACGTTGACTGCGACGCAGTGCCTATTGCGCCGAGAATCCGCTTGAGGGCACCCGGCCAGCGACCTGCCAGCCGGGTATTCTGCGATCATGATTTATCTGCTGAAGACCGAACGTCAAGCTGCGCCACCCGGCGGGGCAGATACGCCCGTGCGGTCCATGCCGGCAGTCGTGAATGCACGGCTGCCAGCCGACCCATCGGTGAAGATACTGCGCTCGCCGCGGACATCACAGGCGCCATCGCTATTCACACTTCGGCGGTCCACTACGCAACGCGCGCCATCAGTATAGACGCTTCGCTTTTCTTGGACGCTACGAGCCCCATCGGAATAGACGCTTCGCGGCTCGGTGACGGTACGGGCATCAACGGTTTCTGCGTGCAGTGCTGCCAGCGCGCTGGTTGAGAGGATCAAGGCTTGCAGGGCGGTTGCCAAGGTACGGCGTTGCATGATGAACTTCCTATATAAGTCGATGAAGATATACGGAATGGTCAACGCGCCCTGTCAAGTATGTCGGTAGAGGACGTCTCTGAACCATGGCTGTGATAGTAGAAGAGGAATGTCAAGGCTTGCAGATACAGTTCTTCTTGAACCCCAACGTTACAGATCGGAGTATGCAGGCGTCATCACTACTCACGCATTCACGTCGATGGGTCAGCGAGACTTGAGCGCTAAAAGTACTAACGACTCCCCGATGTACGCGCTCGAAAAGTCTCTGTAGATTTAGCCTTCCAACCCACCTCTTCGATAGCGACTAGCAGTCTGTGGATCGACGTTAGCGTCTATGCTCACTTCCCACGGATCTCCACGATCGCAGGATATGCACTCTCTCAACGAGTTGCCGTAGCCCCCAAAAGACCTCATCCCCGTCGCCGGTTCGCAGCAGGATGCCCTGGACATTGCCGACAAGTAACAAGCTTGTCGCTCGGATCTCGCGTTGCAGCATCTATAAGCCGGGGAGTCATCGGCCGCTCTGCTGGCTCCGCCCCTGCGGAAAAGAGATATCGCCATCTGCGGGGGACCGCAGCGCCCCAGCATATCCGTGGCCGCATTCCAGTCTCAGCTGCGCAGCAGGATGTCCGCCCAGATCGCCCGCCACACCTCGCCGGCGGCCCAACCTTCCCTCGTATGTCACGCGTCGGGCCGGGTTCGAATCGCTAGCCGCGACTACATGGTCAACGCATTTGCCTGCACACCAAGTGCCGGCAGCCCCAAGATTGGCCGAGATCGTCCGTCAAGTTGAACTATGTTTGTGTAACGACGCTCGCTTAGGCCGAAAGAAGGGGAACAAATGATCGTAAGAAACTTTGAGTATCTGATTGCGCTCAACCGCGAGGGCCACTTCGGCAGAGCCGCCAAGAGCTGCAACGTCTCTCAACCCACCCTCTCGGCGGGCATCAAGCAGTTGGAGAAAGATCTGGACGCCCAGATTGTGCGCCACGGCAAGCGTTATGACGGACTCACGAAGGAAGGAATCCTGGTGCTGGAGTTGGCACAACAGATGGAAGAAGACTGCAAAAGTCTCAAGCGAGAGCTATCGACGCTTCAGCACGGTTTAGAGGGCCCGTACCGTCTTGGCTTGCTTCCTGGGATGTCAGCGGTTGCTCCGCTGATAAGCGTCGCGCTTGCTGAAAAGATGCCTCTACTAGAACAATCGATTGTTACTGATGACGCCCCAACCCTATTTACGGGCCTTCGGGAGCGAAGGCTTGATATAGCGCTCGCCTATTTTGAAGACCTTAGCGATGAGGACTTTGACACCCATCTTCTTTATCGTGAACGAATGTTTGTGTTTCAGGCCGGCGATGATCCGCAACCGAGAAATATCACGTGGGACGAAATCGCTAAATTTCCGTTGTGTCTGTTAAATTCAGCAATTCCCAGAATTGCTCAAACACAGCTTTCACAGTGCGAGCGCGCCATCTACACGGATTCATTGGATGTCCTCGTGGCGCATCTCGCATCAGGAAAATATTCGTCGGTTCTGCCGCAATCTCTGGCCTCCCGCCTCAAACAGATTTCACACCTTCAGGCCCTTGCGGTCACAGGTCCAGGTTCGCAAGCGAGCGTCGGCTTCGTCGCAACGAAACGTGGATTTGAATCGACCACCTCGAACGCGCTGCTTGAAATGATTCATGCGCCAGAGTTGGCCAGTTCAATCCAGTCGCTTCTAGCCGTTCATCGTGGCCTCCGTCCGAAGATAGCAGATTCAAATCAAGCAGACAAATAGGAAATCTCTCAAAGAAAAAAACTATCGATTCATAGAATTTTCCAGTTTGACCTCCTAGGTAGAAAGAGCGATTTTCATGGAAAGCTTGAGTCTCATCTGGTTAGTTTTGTGTTTGCGCTCTCGCGTCCAACAGAATCGTGGACTAGTCTTGCGAGACAACCCCAAAGCATGATCGGCTTCACTCATGTAGTTCGCAAATCACATCGCGAGAACTGGCAGTGATTTGTGCAGGCAAACGAGGAGTCCATGTGGCCAACACCCATCCCGATGGGACGGCCTATCGCCCCCTACGTTTCTTGTCGTCTAAGTCCAGGTCCAGAACAGATCGCACGATGGGCGCGCTAACAGAACTACGCAGGAGGCGAGGCAGCCCAAAAGCGACTCCTCGGAGTCGAACAAGGGTCAGCATTCAACCGGTTGCCCTGCTGTCCAGCATCCGCACTACATCCTTTACCTTTACTTTTACTATACTCCCCTATAGTATCAAAGCATGGCTGAACCGCACGCTTGAAAGCTACGTCGATCGCCAGTTCCATCCCGCCTGTTGCGATGCGTCGCTCGACCCGAGCATGCGGCTATCTGTCCTCGGATGTTTTGCTCAAGAGCTATGCCTTTAACCATCATCCTCCTCTCCACTCTGGCCGCGGGAATCGGTAGCGTCTGGGTGGCGAACTTTTTGATAGTAAGCACCAGCGCAGGCGACCAAAACGACAGCCAAGCGCAACAGCGATTGCTCAGCCTGGCAACTGGTGCGCTACTGTCGACAGCATTTACACACTTGCTGCCCGAGGCGTTTGAAAGCAAGGCGAGTCCGCAAGGGCTGTTCGCCACATTGCTGGTTGGTCTAGTGTTCTTCTTCCTACTGAGCAAAGTCGAGCTCTGCCATGACGAACAAAGCCACTCCTATCCTCACCTTCATCAGAGGTCCGGTTGGTCACTACTGATTGGCGACAGTGTTCACGGCTTTGGGGATGGCGTTTTGATTGCATCAACCCTGGCTGTGGACATTCGACTAGGCATCATGGCCGCACTTTCCGTCTTCGCACACGAGGTGCCGCATCATATGGGCGATCTGGTCGTTTTGCGCCAGGGAAGACATCCTAGGTCAGCGTTGCTGAAGGTATTCACGGCCGGCGCGATGACAACCCTGGGAGGCGTTGCCGGTTACGTTCTGGTCGACCAACTTCAGAACTGGCACCCGTTTTTTGTCACTGTTGCAGGCAGTAGCTTTATTTATGTGGCGCTTTCCAATTTGATTCCTCAGTTGCGTCAACGCAGGACATCCAAGGAAACGACTACACAGATGGTGTGGCTAGTGCTCGGGGTCATCGTCGTAGCACTCGTGGGAGGGATTGTTCATGAGTGAAGAACTCCTGGGCCGCCGCCTAAGCCTACTCGCCGGCCACCTTCCCCTATTGAACCAATGTTTGCGAGGCATCGAACGCGAGAGCCTGCGCGTTACCACGCTTGGAAGCTTGGCCCATACTCCGCATCCGCGAGCATTGGGTGCGGCTCTTACTCACAAACAGATCACCACCGACTATTCCGAATCGCTGCTTGAGTTCATTACCCCCGCGTTGACGGACCCCGCGGATACGCTCGAAAGCCTTGATGCCCTTCATCGTTTCGCCTATACAAGTCTTGGCGACGAACTCCTTTGGAGCGCATCGATGCCTTGCATGCTTCCGTCTGAAGAGGAGATTCCCATAGCCGAGTATGGATCCTCGCACGTCGGCAGGCTCAAGCATGTCTATCGTAGAGGTCTTGCCCTACGCTACGGCCGCTCCATGCAGTGCATCGCTGGCATCCACTACAACTTTTCCCTACCGCAGGAAATTTGGTCGCTGTGGCGTAAGTCAGAGAGCATCGAGGACGGCGAGCGCGAGCTTCAATCGTCAACCTATATGGGGTTGATTCGAAACTTTCGTCGTTACGGGTGGTTGCTCTTGTATCTGTTCGGCGCCTCTCCGGCATTGAACGCAAACTTTCTTCGCGGCCGTCCGCATCAGCTTGAGCAGTTCGACACCGAAACTCTCTACCTTCCCTCCGCCACCAGCCTCCGCATGAGCGATCTGGGCTACCAGAGCAATGCGCAGGCGGGAATAATGTCTTGCCACAACAGTCTGACGAGCTACGCCGATACTCTGCGTAGAGCCGTAGGCACCCCATATCGGCGGTACGAAGAGATTGGCACTCATCACGGCGAGGAGTGGGTGCAACTCAACACCAACATCCTCCAAATAGAGAACGAGTACTACTCGAGCATCCGACCCAAATGCGTAGCCCGCGCTGGAGAGAGACCCATCGAGGCTCTAATCGCGCGAGGAGTTCAATACGTCGAAGTGCGCGCTCTAGACATCAATCCGCTTTTTCCTTTGGGTATCGACTTGCCCCAGGCGCGTTTTCTCGACGCATTCCTCCTGTTCTGCGCGCTGAGCGAAAGCCCTCCCATGACTGAGGAAGAGCGCGCTGAATGCGACGAGAACCATCTGGCAGTGGCCAAGGAAGGTCGCGACCAGAGATTAAGGCTACGCCGCGGCGGACGATCCATATCCTTGCGCGATTGGTCCAACCGGCTGCTTATGAGCATCGCGCCGGTGGCAGACCTAATGGATCATGCACGGCGAGGCGACAAGCATAGACAGGCACTACAAGATCAATGCGACAAGGTCGATGACCCTTCGCTTACGCCGTCGGCCCAGGTATTGGCGACCATGCGCGAAAGCTCCATGAGCTTTGACCGCTTTGCTCTGCGTCAGAGCCAGCAACATGCTGAGTCTTTTCGTCAGCGGAAGCTTCCCATCGAGACTCTACGTGCCTTTGAATCTATGGCAGACGAGTCGATCCTCGCACAGAAACGACTGGAAGAGCAGGACACAGGCAGCTTCGATCAGTTCCTAAGTGCCTATCAGACTTCCATCCTGCCTTCCAGGGAGCAAAGTACTGAGGCTTTGACATGACACGAGGACGTCTCTCTCGAAGGAGCATTTTTTGGGTTCAAAGTTTCGCTGTTAAGTTGGTTGGTGACGAGCGCCCCCAGATGTCAACCACAAGTTGCTGTTTGAGCCGGCACCGCCCAAAGAAGGAAGTGGCTAGTACAGCGGAATGCTGTAAGCGCTCTTCGCTATTGGGGAGCGCATAGTCGTACGTACGTATCGTACGGGGCTGCGTCGATGCACCAGGGAGTTTTTGTAGAATCGTGAGTTGCGTACTAGGGAGTACTACTTTCTCTCTATCGCACCCCTTTCATACTATGGGGGAGTATAGTATAGTGCCAACAATCGATAGGAAGAACTCAGATGCCATACAGTCCCAAGGAGAAGAAGCAAGCGCTTACCCGCGTTAGACGTATTAGGGGACAAGCGTTAGCTCTTGAGCAGGCGCTTGAAGAAGATGCGGAATGTACCGCGATCCTTCAGCAACTCGCTGCAGTCCGTGGTGCGGTCAACGGTTTGATGGCGGCGGTCCTGGAAAGCTACCTGCGAGAAGAATTTCCCGAGACTGCAACCGCGACTGACTCGCAGAAAAAGTCGATCGAGGACGCTATCTCTATCGTTCGGTCCTATCTCCGCTAGCTGATGCCAAGGTGGCGTTGGCGAGGGAGATTTAACTTTGTTGAGGAATGGAAATCATGAAATCACGTGCAGCCGTCGCCTTCGGGCCTGGAAAGCCGCTGGAGATTGTCGAGATCGACGTCGAACCGCCTCGTAAGGGCGAAGTTCTTGTCAAGATCACGCACACTGGTGTTTGCCACACCGACGCATTTACGCTGTCCGGAGACGATCCGGAAGGTGTTTTCCCGGCCGTCCTTGGTCATGAAGGCGCAGGGATAGTCGTTGAAGTCGGCGAAGGCGTCACCAGTGTGAAACCAGGTGATCACGTCATCCCGCTCTACACGGCAGAGTGCGGTGAGTGTCTGTTCTGCAAGTCTGGAAAGACAAACCTTTGCGTAGCGGTGCGTGCGACGCAGGGCAAGGGACTCATGCCAGACGGCACAACTCGATTCTCTTACAACGGACAACCGCTGTTCCACTACATGGGTTGTTCGACGTTCAGCGAATACACCGTTGTGGCAGAAGTTTCGCTGGCGAAGATCAATCCCCAAGCCAATCCCGAGCACGTATGTCTGCTCGGCTGCGGCGTTACCACGGGCATCGGCGCGGTTCATAACACCGCTAAAGTGCAACCCGGTGACTCAGTGGCGATTTTTGGTCTCGGTGGTATTGGTCTCGCGGCACTTCAAGGTGCACGGCAGGCTAAGGCTGGACGCATCATCGCCATCGATACCAATCCGGACAAGTTCCCCTTGGCTCGCACGTTCGGTGCTACCGATTGCTTGAACCCGCGTGACTTTGACAAGCCGATTCAAGAAGTGCTCGTCGAAATGACCGGCTGGGGTGTCGACCACACCTTCGAGTGCATTGGCAACGTGAATGTCATGCGCTCGGCACTCGAAGCGGCTCATCGTGGTTGGGGCCAATCGATTGTGATCGGCGTCGCTGGTGCCGGAAAGGAAATCTCCACCCGACCGTTCCAGTTGGTCACCGGTCGCGTCTGGAAGGGTTCCGCATTCGGCGGCGTCAAGGGTCGCTCTCAGCTTCCGGGCATGGTCGAGGATGCAATGAAAGGCGAAATCGATCTCGCCCCCTTCGTCACGCACACCATGGGCCTCGACGATATCAACAAGGCGTTTGACCTGATGCACGAGGGCAAATCAATTCGCACGGTTATTCACTATTGAGATCCGTCTGACTGCGCGGCGCTACGCCGCGCAGTCTTGCCTAGCCCAAGGAGAGCTATCGTGCACGCAATCTCTATCCACCCGTCGGTGGACAACGGTGTTTCCCCCGAACAACCTGGCTTTGCCGGCGGCGTACTCCAATGCCTCTGTTCCAGCGATAAAGTAGAAGTAGGAGTCGCTGCCCAGACACTGCACAACCACACCTGCGGTTGTACCAAGTGCTGGAAACCTAAGGGTGCCACTTTTGCACTTATCGCGGTCGTCCCTCGCGACAAGGTCGACGTTCTGGCTCACCCTGAAAAGCTGTACATCGTTGACGAGAAGGCCGCCATCCAGCGACATGCTTGCCGTGAATGCGGAACCCATATGTTTGGGCGCATCGAGAATAAGCAGCACGCGTTCTATGGACTTGACTTCGTCCATACGGAACTATCGCCGCAGAAAGGTTGGTCTGAACCTCGATTTGCAGCATTCGTCTCATCGGTCATCGAAGGTGGCACTCCGCCATCGAGCATGACACAGATTCGCAACCGTCTTCGCGAGCTTAAGTTGGAACCGTATGACTGCCTGTCTCCGACCCTAATGGATGCGCTGGCGACTCACGCGGCTAAACAAAATGGTACTTACCGCGAAGCCTGATTCGCGAAAATGAATGGAGAAGTGAGGTCTTTATGAATGAGCCAATTCCAGCCAATACGGCCAGAACATCGTCCTCAACCGTATATGGCATGCCGGCTCATGAAGATCGGGCGGCAGCCGTTGCCGAGGTGCATGCTCGCCCGCATCTTCTTATCAAGGCGCCCAGAACACTTCTCCAATTCGCCTTCATGACTGAGGGAGACCTGAGCAGGGATCATGCTGTGATGACCGAGCTCTCGGATCGTTTCGGCATCTCCCTGCAGGATGGCGACAGCCCGCTTCACGGTCTTACTTGGAATGAGGGGGACCTACATTGTGAGAAACACACAGAGTTTTCAACATATCTCTGGAGCGCACCCCTCTCCCTGGAATCCATGATGCCAGTGGGGGAAAACCCGTTCAAGCACGGCTTTACCCCACCCGGGCCCATTATTTCTGGAGTACGTCTAGATCTCCTTCCCTGGACAACAGACACGGAGAAGGAGGTTGAGCGTTTTGATCCAATCAGCTTGTGCTATTCAATAGTCGAGGATGGGGCCGCCGCAATCATCACAGACTTTAAGCAAGATGAAAATGGTCTTACTCATGTCCTCATCCTCGATCGCGGATTGACGCAAGCAAGTGCGGGGGCGCTCGCTCAGCTTCTCATTGAAATCGATAACTACCGCACCTTGGCATTGCTTGCACTACCGCTGACACGTTCTCTCACGTCCGAACTACGGCGCATCGAGGACAGACTTGCCGAGATCACCAACATGATGCGATCCGGTGTGCGGCGTAACAATGAAGTTCTCCTCTCAGATTTGGCAGACCTAGCTGCAGAACTTGAGGCCGGTGCTGCGGCGAACCTATATCGATTTGGCGCCAGTCGCGCGTATTACGAGATTGTCGAGGAAAGGCTTGCTTCGCTGTCTGAAGACGCGGTTTCCGGTTATTACACTTGGCGAGATTTTTTGCATCGCCGCATTGCACCAGCGATGCGCACGTGTCGTTCCGTGAAGGCGCGTCAAGCCAAACTTTCTGACAAGCTGACACGATCTATTGCGCTACTTCGCTCGTGGATTGATGTCGAACTGGAACGCCAGAATAGAGATTTGCTGGCTTCGATGAACAACCGCGCAAAGCTGCAATTACGCCTTCAGCAGACTGTCGAAGGTTTATCGGTTGCCGCGATCTCCTACTACGTCGTGAGTTTGCTTGCCTACCTATTGAAAGGTGTACCCGGCATACATGACATCGTGGCGCCTGAACTCGCCATTGCCGTTCTAGTGCCCTTGGTGATATTCGCGATTTGGTGGACGGTGCGAAGGATAAGGAACGCACACAGTGACACGAAACATTAAGCAAGGCTGGTCTAGGCTCGCTCGCCTGGACGGGGCCATCGCTGCACCATCTGTCTAAGTAAAGAGAGGAATCTATGGAAATCGTCGAAAAACATGCCAGCTTCGACGGCTGGCAGGAAGTCTACCAGCACAAGTCCGACACACTAAACTGCACGATGAAGTTTGGTCTGTACCTGCCTCCGCAGGCAGCGCACGGAAAGGTTCCGGCGCTCTACTGGCTTTCCGGCCTCACATGTACAGAGCAGAACTTCATCACAAAGGCTGCAGCGCAACGCTACGCCGCCCAGCACGGAATTGCTATCGTTGCCCCGGATACGAGTCCTCGTGGCGAGGGTGTCGCCGACGACGCTGGCTATGATCTCGGGCAAGGAGCTGGATTCTATGTCAATGCGACACAGGCACCTTGGTCCGCGCACTATCGAATGTACGATTACGTCGTCAACGAGCTTCCGGCGCTGATCGAAGCCAATTTCCCGGTTACAGAAGCCCGAAGTATCAGTGGACATTCCATGGGTGGGCACGGAGCGCTTGTCATTGCGCTGCGAAATCCCGGGCGCTATCAAAGCGTCTCGGCATTCTCCCCAATCGTCGCACCGTCCCAAGTCCCATGGGGTAAAAAAGCCTTTGAGGCGTACCTGGGAAACGATACGGATACATGGAAGCAGTACGACACTGTCGAGCTGATCCGCAATGCGAAGGAACGCCTACCCTTGTTGGTTGACCAGGGACTCGATGATGAATTCCGTGAGAACCAGCTTCGCCCGGAGCTATTGAGTGAAGCATGTGAGGCTGCTCATCATCCGTTGCAGCTTAACCTGCGGCCGGGTCATGACCATAGCTACTACTTCATCGCCAGCTTCATTGGCGAGCATATTGCACACCATGCTCAGGCGCTACAGCCCTGAGCGATAGGAGAGCGAGTCATGTTAAAGGCATCCGGCAAAAGACACCATGTCGTAATCGTTGGTGCGGGCTTCGGTGGACTTGACGTTGTCAACGGCCTAGCCGGTACCGATGTCGACATCACTATTGTTGATCGGCACAATCATCACCTGTTTCAGCCTTTGCTTTATCAGGTCGCAGGTGCTTCCCTTTCGACGTCAGAAATCGCGTGGCCGATTCGTTATCTCTTTCGCAAGCGTCCGGAAGTGCAGACGCTGATGGCGGAAGTGAAAGGGATCGACCATGACGCGCGCGAGGTGATTCTCGATAGCGGGTCACGGCTCTCCTACGACACACTAGTATTAGCCACCGGGGCCCGCCATGCATATTTCGGACACGATGAGTGGGAGGCATTCGCGCCGGGATTGAAAACGCTGGATGACGCCACGACAGTTCGCGGTCGCATACTCGTTGCTTTCGAAGAGGCAGAACGCGAAAGCGACCCGGAGAAACGCGCCGCACTCCAGACATTCGTTATCATCGGAGGAGGCCCTACCGGCGTCGAGCTATCGGGCACTATCGCCGAACTGGCTCGCGACACGCTAGCACGCGATTTTAGATCTATTGACCCTCGTACAGCACGTGTCGTCTTGATTGAAGCGGGTCCGAGGCTATTGCCGGTGTTCCCCGACGACCTCTCCGAGTACACGCGTCGCGCACTTGAAAAACTCGGTGTCAAAGTAGAACTCGGCTCACCGGTCACCGAGTGCTCAGCGGACGGAGTGTTCTATGGAGGGAAATTCCTGCCCGCTAGGACCATTGTTTGGGCAGCCGGGGTACAGGCGTCTCCCGCAGCTCGCTGGTTGGGCGCGGAGGCGGATCGCGCAGGCCGGGTTCTAGTCAATCCCGATCTGACCGTTCCGAACCATCCGGAGATCTTTGTCATCGGTGATACTGCCGCTGTCACGATGCCAGATGGAAAGTTTGTGCCAGGCATCGCTCCCGCTGCGAAGCAGCAAGGCAAGTATGTGGCCAACCTAATTGGTTGCCGGCTGAAAGGGAAATCTGCCATCAAGCCGTTCAGTTACGTGCACCAGGGGAACTTGGCGACTATCGGACGCAGTCTGGCGGTCATCGATATGGGGCGGGTGAAGTTGCGCGGCGCCTTGGCATGGTGGGTCTGGAAGCTCGCACACATCTACTTTCTAATTGGCGTTCAGAATCGCCTCAGTGTTGCTATGAGTTGGGTGTGGAACCACAGCATTGGCTATCGTGGTTCTCGCCTCATTATGCATCGAAGCGCCGAGACTGAAAGCACGCCGACTCACTTGCAGTTAGGTCGATCCAGCGCTCCTGACTAACGCCAGGGAGGCTTCGCAAGTATCGAACTGCCCGGTGTGCTCAGGATAAATTTACGAGGTTCTTTTGGCCGACTTATTCACCACTCAGCCTAAGCCACCGTTGGCAGATCTTTTGCGACCCAAGTCGCTGGATGACTTTGTCGGGCAGCGACATCTGTTGGGGCCAGGCAAGCCGCTGCGCCTCGCGTTCGAGGCGCACAAGCTGCACTCATTTATTCTCTGGGGGCCCCCTGGCGTCGGCAAGACGACCCTCGGTCGCTTGGCTGCCAGCGTGAGCGACAGCCAGTTCATCGCTATCTCCGCGGTACTTGCTGGGGTCAAGGATATTCGGCAAGCAATCGACGACGCCCAGGCTGCGCTTGATGGCCATGGACAGTCGACGGTGCTCTTCATCGATGAGATCCACCGTTTCAACAAGGCACAACAGGATGCCTTACTGCCACATGTTGAATCCGGCCTTTTGATTCTCGTTGGTGGAACTACTGAGCATCCGGGTCTGGCGATCAACAATGCCCTTCTCTCGCGAGCGCAGGTTTACGCACTGGAACCGCTTTCTGACGGCGAACTACAACAAATCTACGACCGTGCGCTCCCTTATCTCCAGAGCGTAGTCTTGGATTCAGACGCGCTCGACTTGCTGAAAGGCTTCGCCGATGGTGACGGCAGAAGATTTCTGAATCTGCTCGAGCAAGTGACAACTGCCGCATTGGGCGCCGGTGAGAAGGTTGTCAGTGGAGAGTTTGCCAGGTTGTCCACTAGCCCATCGCTGCGGAGATTCGACAAAGGCGGTGACGAGTTCTATTGGCAACTCTCTGCCTTCCATAAGTCGCTGCGTGGCTCACAGCCAGACGCCGCTCTATACTGGCTCGCCCGCATTCTTGACGGCAGCGGAGACGTCAGTCAGGTTACACGCCGCATGGTCGTGATGGCGAGTGAGGACATCGGCAACGCTGACCCTAGAGCACTGCAACTGGCGCTTAATGCTGCGGAAGCCTACGACAGGCTCGGTTCTCCAGAAGGCGAGCTTGTGCTTGCCCAAGCAGTTACTTACCTGGCCGTTGCACCAAAGTCGAACGCATCCTACGTCGCATGGGCGCAAGCCAAGGCATTTGTGAAGAACGATGGATCGAGGCCTGTACCTCTACACCTGCGCAATGCTCCTGCCAATCTTATGAAGCAGATGGGGTATGGGATCGGTTACCGGTATGCCCATCAAGAACCTCACGCCTATGCGGCGGGTCAGACCTATTTCCCGGATGGGATGATGCGACACGAGTGGTATCAGCCAACGAATCGAGGAACTGAGCTCAAGATGGGAGAGAGACTTGCATGGTTGCGGTCTCTTGATCACGCGGAAGATGGCACTGCGGATCCCTGATGTCTGGAATTTATGCGTCACCAATGCCACTGCAAACCTGCGGGAAATATAGATGCCAAGCAAACGTCCTAGAGAGCTCTCCAGTTCCGTCGCAACGAATGGCTTCGTGGAAGTTCGCGGAGCGCGTGAGCACAACCTCAAGGACGTAGATGTCTCTATCCCGCGCAATGCACTGGTTGTTTTCTCGGGGGTTTCCGGCTCCGGAAAGTCATCTCTAGCCTTCGGCACCATCTATGCTGAGGCACAAAGGCGCTACTTCGAGTCAGTGGCACCGTACGCGCGGCGGCTGATTGACCAGGCGGGTGTGCCAGATGTCGACGCCATTGATGGCCTTCCCCCTGCAGTAGCGCTGCAACAGCAACGTGGCGCTGCCAATGCGCGTTCTTCGGTGGGAAGTGTGACGACCTTATCCAGCCTTGTGCGGATGATGTACTCACGCGCTGGTGCTTATCCGACCAATCAGGCGATGTTGTATGCCGAGGATTTCTCACCCAACACGCCTCAAGGGGCTTGTCCGACATGCCATGGACTTGGCCACGTATACGAAGTAACCGAAGCCACCATGGTGCCCGACCAGACATTGAGCATACGCGAGCGGGCAATCGCCGCCTGGCCGCCGGCTTGGCACGGGCAGAATCTGCGCGACATTCTAGTTTCCATGGGCTATGACGTCGATAAGCCATGGAAAGATCTGCCAAAGAAGGACCGCGACTGGATACTTTTCACTGAAGAAACGCCAACTGTGCCGGTGTATGCTGGCTTCACCCCTGCCGAAACGCGCGCCGCCCTCAAGCGTAAGCTAGAGCCGAGTTACATGGGGACTTTCACCGGTGCACGACGCTACGTGCTGCATACTTTTGCCAGCACACAAAGCGCGCTAATGAGAAAGCGCGTGTCCCGCTTCATGGAAGGCAGGCTGTGCTCAAGTTGTCATGGCAAACGACTCAAGTCCGAGGCGCTTTCGGTTAGATTCGCCGGTGTAGATATTGGTGAGTTTATGCAAATGTCGCTGGATCGATTGCAGACTTTGCTGGAGCCAATCTCTCAAGGCGATTTCAGCTCCCATACGGCGGGGGCTACCACAGACAAGGAAGCGACCCGGCGTGATAGGGCCGAGCGCGCGGCATCAGGCCGTGCAACTCACACGGTCACACCGGATGTGCGGCGCACTTCTGCGCTTTCGGAGGAGAAGCGTCTTGCAGCTCAACGTCTCGCCGATGGCGTGGTAGCGCGTTTGCACCAACTGCGCGGCCTGGGATTGGGTTATCTGACGTTGGACCGTGCCACTCCTACCCTCTCGGCCGGCGAGCTGCAGCGGCTGCGGCTCGCCACACAACTGAGTTCCATGCTGTTCGGTGTCGTCTATGTACTCGACGAACCATCAGCGGGTCTGCATCCCTCCGACAGTCAGGCTTTGTATGACGCGCTGGACAAGCTGCGAGACGCTGGAAATTCAGTGTTCGTGGTCGAACACGACCTAGAGGTGATGCGGCGTGCGCAATGGTTAGTGGACGTCGGCCCTGACGCCGGAGAGCGTGGGGGACAGGTACTCTACAGCGGCGCCCCTGCAGGCTTGCGCCAGATTGCGCAATCGCGGACCGCCCGCTACCTGTTCGACGAGATTCCCACGCCTACAAGCCGCGGCCGGGAAGCTTCCCGCTGGCTGGAGTTGCAGGGGATTCATAGGCACAATCTGCGTGGCGTGGATGTTCGCATTCCATTGGGTGTGCTCACTGCGGTCACGGGCATTTCTGGCTCCGGAAAATCCAGCCTGGTTGCGCAGGCCCTTCCCGAACTGATGCTGCTGCATCTGGGTCATGAACCTGAGGATGACGCAACCGAAGGAGGAGCAAACGAGGGACCGGCAGTCATTGACGTGACCGGGGGCCATCTCGCAGGTGATGTGGATGCAGTGCAACGTTTGGTGCAGGTAGACCAAAAACCAATTGGCCGCACCCCGCGCTCCAATCTTGCTACGTATACCGGACTGTTCGATCAAGTGCGCAAGCTTTTTGCCGCGACGCCAGATGCGCGTCGCCGCCGGTTCGACGCGGGTCGATTTTCCTTCAACGTGGCCAAAGGGCGCTGCGATACTTGTGAAGGGGAAGGATCTGTCAGTGTCGAACTGTTGTTCATGCCTAGCGTATATGCGCCGTGCCCGACTTGCCACGGCTCGCGCTACAACGAGGCAACACTGAAGGTACTCTGGAACGGTCGTAACATCGCGGACGTGCTGCAGATGACTGTAGATGAAGCGCTTGATTTCTTCGCGAATGAAGAGATAGTGGCGCGCCCGCTTCAATTACTTGGGGAGATCGGACTTGGATATCTCCGCCTTGGGCAGCCTGCCACCGAACTCTCCGGTGGGGAAGCACAACGCATTAAGCTCGCTACAGAATTGCAGCGCAGCCAACGCGGGCGCAATCTCTATGTGCTCGACGAGCCGACAACTGGGCTTCATGCGTCGGATGCCGACCGGCTGCTAGTGCAATTGCAGCGCCTCGTCGACGCCGGCAATACGGTTGTGATGATCGAGCACGACATGCGAGCGGTAGCACAAGCCGATTGGGTGGTGGATATAGGTCCTGGAGCAGGCGACGAAGGAGGACGCGTGGTGGCGGCCGGAACGCCTCGGCAAGTAGCTCAAGCGTCGGATAGCCACACTGCACAATTTCTTGCGCAGGAGCTCTTGATATCCGAGTCATCATCGGAAGCAAAGAGACGCGCGTCATTAGCGCCGTCAGCCGTGCGAAAGTAAGCTCGTGGAAATTTTCGGAAGATAGTTCGCCCGATGGATAATCCCGGGCACTGATTATCCTAATACGAGTAAATCCGATCCGGATGTCATTGAAATAAAAAAGGCCTGAAGACTGGTCTTCAGGCCTTACACGATAAACAGCCAACAGCTTACGATGCTACGCTAATTGGTTGCCAAAGATTTATGCTATCTAGCGGCCACACTGTGTGCGTTGACATCTCTGCCCTTTGGCAGTTTATTCCGCGGTGAAGCTGTAAACAGCCAGCTTGTTGCCATCGGGATCGCGGGTATATGCTGCAAAGGCATTGGGTGCCCAGCCGCGCGGACCCACGGCACCTTCGTCGGGGCGACCCAGCGACAGAGCGGCATCGTGGAATGCCTTGACTGCCGAACGGTTCGAGGCTTCAAAGCTCACCGTAACGCCGTTGCCAACGGAAGCGGGTTGACCGTTTGCCGGCTTCAGGACGAAGAAGGTCGGTTTGCCATCGCCCCAGATCGAGCCAATATCTCCAGGGAGATCGGCAACTCGGGACCAACCCAGCGTCGCGAGAACCTTGTCGTAGAAAGCACGTGCTTCCGGCAGGTTGTTGGTACCAACGGTAACATGGGTAAAGGTGGTCATAATACTATTCCTCAAGGAATGTGGAGAAATAAAACTACCAATTTGGCTGATGCGACTTTCTTAGACGAGAACCGCGACTAGAATGCAAAGCCACCTGTTTGAAAATTAATAACAACCAAGTTTGACGAACATGCGTTCTTGTATTGCCTTAACTCACATCCAGTGAAACCATTCTATTGATCCATCCCGGATGATTTCGGCCAAAAACCATCCTTTAAGTAAAATGTGGAGTATGAAGAATGTCCCTCTTTTTGCATGACGAGCAGGCGAAACTGCGATCCCCTGCCGCGGAGTCGCGAGGCACTCCTGGCCCGTCGTCGATCCATCCAGTTCATCTCGTGATCTATCCGGGCTTCAAGTTGATGGAGGCTGTCGGTCCGGTAAGCGTTCTTAGCTACGCGAACCGTCATTTGGCCGCGCAAGGAGACCCGAGACGCTACGAAATTCGCCTAGTGGCACCGGAGCCTGGGAGCGTCTCATCGGATACGCTCATCTCGCTCGACGTAAGCTCGGGATTGCCTGAGAGTGAAGCACTGGCGACCGTTCTGATCGCCGGCGCATTGGACATTGAAACAGCAGTTGCTCGGGAAACTGCCTTGGTTGATTGGGTTCGACGACGGTCGCTCGCTGCAAAGCGCTTCGCTGCACTCTGCTCCGGAAGTTTTTTTCTTGCGACTGCCGGCGTCTTGAGCGGGCGACGCGCAGCCACTCATTGGAGCGTCGCCACATTGTTGCAACAGCGCTTTCCATCGGTGGAGGTCGATGCCGATGCGATCTTCATCCAGGAAGGAAATATCTGGACATCTGCCGGCGTCACAGCAGCTATAGACCTTACGCTGTCCTTCGTCGAACAGGATTTCGGCCGAAATCTTGCGCTAGCGGTAGCCCGCGATTTGGTTATCTACCTTAAGCGCCCCGGCGGACAATCCCAGTTCAGCGACCTCTTGAATAGTCAAATGACCGCGACGCCAGAAATCCGTGATGTTCAGACTTGGGTAAGCGCAAATTTGAGCAAACCGTTGCAGCTCGAAGATATGGCTGAGAAAGCTGGGATGAGCGTGCGCAACTTCACGCGCCTGTTCAAAGAGGAAGTTGGCATGCCTCCGGCTAACTATTTGGTTCGAGCACGTTGTGAGCGCGCGGCGACGCTCCTGCTCGACAGCGACTTACCGTTGAAAACCATCGCCTCTCGTGTGGGGTTTCCCACCGAGGAACAAATGCGCAAGGTATTTGTTCGCCACTTCTCGCTAACGCCGCGCGCTTACCGCGCTAGGTTTTCTACAACCAGCCTGAAGGCTTCGTAAAGGCTTGATGTGACGAGCCGTGTACAAATATGACCTTCTGACGCGTTGCGGACGGTGGATAGGGGAACGCTCTGATGGTCCGGTCACTGGGACCAGTCTAACCACCGCACCGATGACAGCAGATCAAGGAGCGCGAACAGGACACCATGGCTTGCGCCCCGCGTGCCGCGATGATCAATCCAACTTGACTTAAGCTGAAATCTCGCTCGAGCATCAACTCAGTGAACGCAGTGATCGGCCGCACAACCGCAGGATGGAATAGATGCGCTTTGATCCGGGCTTTCATTAATCGACTCCACGTAAAGGGCAGCTACTGAGGCAACGGTACATACATCGTTGCTGGCTGACGAGTTTGACTACATATATTGTTAGGATGATCATAGTGAGCGAAAGCGGACGATTTCGGACAATATCCCCTGTCCGGGAACCAGTCGGTCTAACGCGATACCTTCGCCGATTTGCTGTACGTCCCATCGTTGCTGACGGACTTCCCACCGCTGCAAAGAGAGACCTTGGTACCTGAACAAGGTTTACGACCCCTGGATCGGCCGATGGCCGTATCCGGAGTAAGCTTCGTAGCTGTGCGCGATTTTGATATTGACGCCTATGTCGCGTACACATTGCCAGGGAGACAGGGTTACGGCGTACCCCTTTTCCCTTTCTGCTAGCTTCAAAGCGCTCTTTTCTCGGGTGTCGCGACTTAGCCATTGGAGACTAAGGCGTCCAGCATCTGTGTTCACGGGTCTACGCCGTGCCTCGGTTCGCGCTGGGTTCGGTGTCAATCAGGCATTTTTGCGACCTTTGCATTCCATCCGACCGTACCAGAGGATGGATCCTCCTCTCCAGGAAGCCCATAGACCGCTCCTATGGAATATATCCGCGGCCCTGACGGCCGCTCAAGTATCTCTACGTCCAGGTTTCAACGATGCGGCCACTTAGCACAACTCCCTTCCTCGATTCACGATCGCTCGTTCTTGCCGCAGCAGCAGAGGGCGGAGCGTCAGAGGCTCAAATCCTCCGAGACCGTGCTGCCGCAGTTCTGTGGATAAAGTCGCAGATAGCGAAGCACGGCATCACTTATGACGGACTTCTGGCGGCGGGCTGCTTTGGTCACAGCGAATCGGACGGCCCATGCCAAGCTGCCGGCGCCATCCGCTACCGCGATGCCACTGGTCATACCTGGGACGGCACTGGCGATCTGCCAAACTGGCTGCAACGCGCAGTGAACGCTGGACAGTCAATAGACCATTTTGAAGTCGTACCGGAGAGCTAACTGCCTGTTAGCAGTCCCCGTAATTCTTCCGCCCGCTTGCCGCGATGGTGTAGGTCTCGCCGAGGCTTCGCCGCGATTAAGCGCACCAGATCATGGTCTCGACGCTACTTCAACCGAGAAAGCCCCCAGGATTTCGCGGCCTTCTTCGTCGTTATAGCTTATACACCGCCCATATACCTCCTGATATTCTGATTCAGAATCAGTCATGGTCGCCTGGCGAACGTATACGGGTATGTCACACGTCGGCCGACCACCATGGCGACCCGGCGGGAGTGCCCTAGCCTTACAAGCGAGAAGGCTTCGGTGGTGACCGCTCACCTGGTCGGCTAAAAGACGGCAGCGCGTGAGGGAGACTGGTTGCTGTGGGGGAAGAGCTGAGACGACCGTAAGCGTGTCCCGAAGACCGTCTGTTCACATAAGGATCGCTTAGGCATTCTGATTCCCACCAGATCTGGTGGGAATCAGAAAAATGGAAGCACGTGCACGCGGGCGGCGCCCGGGTTCGAAGAACTACTCCAGGGCGTTTCGGGAGATGGTTGTCTCCGAGGCCAGCCATCCAGAGCGCTCGATCTCCGAAGTCGCCAAGGAGCATGGGCTAAACGCGAACCTAGTCGCCAAGTGGCGACGTGACCGGGCGAGCCGCGCCCAGCCGGAAGCATTACCGCAAGCCCCAGAGCAATCGTTCCTTCCCGTACAAATCGGGCCGCTGTCTACGCGGCAATCGGCTGTCATAGTTGAATGCGGAGTCCTTCGCGTGCGCCTTGAAGGTCCGACCGACCTCGATGCATTGCGCGTCGTTCTGGCCAGTCTGCGAGACGTGCCATGATGCTGGGATTGCCTGCTGGCACGCGGGTCTGGCTAGCTGCAGGCGTGACGGACATGCGAGCCGGCTTCAATAGCCTTGCCGCAAAGGTTCAGACTGTTCTCGAGCGTGACCCATTCTGCGGACATGTCTTTGTCTTCCGCGGTAGACGCGGCGACCTTCTGAAGGTTCTGTGGTGGAGCGGCGATGGAATGTGCCTGCTCATGAAACGGCTCGAGAAGGGCCGCTTTATCTGGCCACAGGCAACGAGCGGTACGGTGTGCCTGAGTCCCGCACAACTCTCGATGCTTCTTGAAGGTATTGACTGGCGCCAGCCGATACGCGCTGCGTAGACTGGCAATCGACAACTTGCCCGTTAATTGCGCGCGTCGGCATAAGCAGGCGATTCGATCTATTCGCTGATGCCGATTCGGCGGTGCGCGTGCCGCCGCCATCTACACCAAAGTCGGAACGGCCAAGCTCAATAACGTCGATCCCGAAGCGTACCGGCGCTTCATACAGGAACGCATTGCCGACCATGCGATCCACAGAGTGGACGAGTTCAGGCCATGGACCGTTGCTGATCGGCTTCCCTCGCACACATAAACTCACTGGCCGACGTCAAGACGGTCCGGGCGCATCGCTTACGGTGGATCGAGGGTTGAAGCTTTCCAACCACGTCAAAAAATAATTTACATTGCGTTTATGCTCACGAATGTGACCTGTAGATTTAAGGGGTTGCGACTTTTATCAGAAAAAACAATGAGTTATGTGGCTTATCTGATGTATGGCCTACGACTCATTGTCTAAGTCCTTCTCTGAATTACGGTCTTCGGCTGTATTGGATGCCCGAACGACGTGGCGTGGGATAGCGTGGCCTTCCCTACCGATGCTCCAACCAGCGTGGGCACCCACGAAGCGTTACGCAAGGATCTTTTCGAGACCGTCTTCGAGAGGTATTCGCTTTACGCCCGGCCCCGCCCCTCTGTCGCAAGCATAGCTCTGCTGACTATTCAGTTACGTTTTGTTACATTTATACGACAAGGTTGGGGAATAGTAATCCGGACATCTTCAGGCAACATTTCTTGGACTGTTGAGTGCGATATCGGCTAACACCGTAGTTCTAAATTATGACGGATCCAACCCAGCGACTGCGCTTGTGACTTGTCCTTTGGGGGCGTTGGCACGAACGCAGATGTCGTTCGACTTGGCTCCGAACCTGTATGCCGATTGCGCATGCTCCTGCGCGTTGATCCTTGCTCACGGGCTTCCGCCGCGACGTGCCCGGCTGGCGCATGCCTTACCGTCGAGAACCTCGTAGCGGAAAGCGCCTGCTTATTGCCGTACCGGGCCGAAACGGCCAACCTCTATTGAGGTCCAGATCAACGACTATGTTCACCCTGTGTTCTAGAAAGGCCCAGGCACCTCCTAGGTTGGCCCGGCACACGACACCCCTCAGGTGAACCAAGGATTCTGGACGGCAACGCCTAAGGCTTTACAGGCGGCCGGCAGCACCCCCGACTGGCTCCCTACTTGGGAACGTCGTAAAGCAACTAACAAGGGACGTTTGTTCCATAAAGAACGCCGGCAATCGCTGCCATTCTGCGGGCGGCGCTAGGAATACCCCAAGGGCGAAGGAACCTGTTGCTACGCTTTTGGGCACATGACGCGGTGCAATTTCAGTATGAATTGGGCTAACTCGGCGGCGATGATGTTTGATAGCAGGATACGTTCGCACGAAACGATCCGCTAACTGAACCCGCTGAGTGTGGGCAATCGATCCAGTGCAATTGTAGATCACAACGTGTGCGTGTGATCAACCATCCGGCGGGCCAGGGAAGTACCGAGCCAAGCACGGCGTCTCGACTGTGGTGTGCCAACCGTTCTCCGATGGCGTAGATCTACCGCTGCCTCGCTGCCATAAGATTCCTGTTGTCATTGCCGCCATTCGGATGTGCTGCGCCGGCCCTGGTGTCCGTCGGAAATCCCTCCAACCACCCCGATGGACCACCTTCCGCCTAACGGGCCAGCAACAGCCAACATACTCCAGCGCCACCATAAATCTTGCCTCCACCTCCGCGCGCTCGGACCAACAGCGCGACGCCGCAACACGCTCTTCTCGTCGCATTCGGGATTGCACGGTCCAGGCTCGACCAATCGAAGAGGGCGAGAGCTTTTGCGTTGGGCTTCACAGGACAACCACGTGACTTCCGGCGCCCTCTTCTACGTATGGCGGAACATCCTGATGATGCTCGAGCCGGATTGCTTTCCCTGGAAGCTTATTCTGATTGATCTTATTGCCGTCACTCAGCAGGAACGAGCCACCCTTTCAATTAGTTTTTAATCCAGTGCCACCGAAGTCCCGACTTCCCCATTGGTGCTCGCGCACGGTCATTGGAGCCCACACTGCTCCCGCTCCTCGCCGAAGCTTATTTATTAGCGAAAGGGGCCGGGCAAGCCATCTTTACGTGTCTTATCTCGGCCTCGCCCAGCATACAAACACCCTGTCCTAGCCAGATGGCGGGCGATCCTCGCAGGCAATCTGCTACGTGAGACCGGCCGATGGCGGGACGTGCTGGAAGCGCGGACTTTTTGGGGGTGCGTGGACGGCGCGGTGTAGGTGGTGCGAAGCGAGATATGGGAAGTGCGGTGCGCCGCAGGCCGGTGCCCCGCTCCGAACCCACCTTCCCTCATGCGGCGGTTCAATCCGGGGCACACACCGCCGAAGGTGGGAAGGAGTCCCGCGGAGGCCGGTCTTCGCTAGTCACATCTCGACGCAGATGCCATGCTCTGCACGACGGCCGTGCTCAACACTCTGCTGCGAAGCACTTTCAAATAGAAACCCTTATAAATCAATAGGTTGGAAACCTCACTCATACCCCTCGCAGTAGGCCTCCCCCGTTTTGAAAAGCCGGTTAATTCGCAACCCTTTGATTTTATTGGGTTTCTACTAGAAACCCACCCATTCATCCTCATTCAGCCCCATCTCGCTCCTTTCGCCTGTTCTTCGTTTTCATAAACGCGATGCAACTCCCCATGGCAGCACGAGGTTAATCGTCACGGATCACCTAGTGTTGCCGTGCACGTCTATCGACAATTCTCCGCGCCTCGCTCCGGTGTCAACAAACGTCTATCCACGCATCCTCCGACTACGTCATACAGAGATCGTCGTCCACCTAGGCCCTGGAAAACTGCTAGGCCGAAACGCAGAAACAGATGCGACTTCCCAGCTCCCCGTCACGTTTCCATTGCGCAGTACAGCGCCAGCGTAGCCGACGCACCCATTCCCAGCTGCGCCAGGGCTACCGAGAAAAGGTGTCTACGGCACTACCTATCCCAGTACCGACCGACGAATGCACACCTGCCCCTTCTGCACGGCCAGCGCAAAGCGCAGGTTCACTGGGAACGAACCGCCCTGCCCCATGACCACCTGCGCATTCGCGTCGATTCGACCGAGGATCATGCCGTCACGCTTGACGACCGTGAGCCCATGCGCCTTGGCGATGATCGAGTCCAAGAGGTTCTTCGCGCTTTGGGTTTCGGTCGCGGCACGGATAGCGCCTTCCTTGCCGGATGCGATAGCGGCAAAGTCGAGATCTTTTCCGGCCAACGATCGGATGTAGGCATATGCCTCGCGGCTAGAGAGCGACGACAGGCGCTCGCGGAATGCTGTAGCAATGTCTTCCAGTCGCTTGCCGTGGCGCTTGGCGATGCCCATGAGAGAAAACACGGCACGACTACTCAAGCCGAGTTTGAGCAGCCATACCAGCGGAAGCGGGACCTTGGAAGTCGGGTCGATATCTCCGGGCGGCTTGCTTGCGAATGAATTCTGTAAAGACTTTGGCTTGTTGGTATGTTCCTTATATTGGCCGTCTTCCACTGTGACAGACGGTTCCTTGTGGATAACTTTTCGGCGCTTATCTTCTTTTGATGATCTGCCGATGAGACCGAGGAGAATTTGCGCCTTCTCCGTGAGTCGAACGGGAGAGACGTGAAAACGCCCAGAGCGCGCAATGCGGATCTGCTCACGGACGACGTAGCCGTGCCGTTGCAGATCGGCCAGGCCACGATAGAGAGACGACTCACTGTTGAGAAGAGACTCAGCGCGCAGCAGATCTCGCCGAGGCCAAATGGACGATGAGGGACGAGACAGATTGAAGAATCGCAGAATGCCAAAAAGGACCCGACGGGCGGTAATCCCGAGGTCCAGGCAGTTTAGCGGGTCAAAAACGGCAGCTCGGGCTTCGATCAGCGCGAGTGGTAGAGGAGAAGGGCGAGCAATAGCCTCGCCCGGCGCGTAGCGTTGCGCAATAGTCATATCTACTCCGATTTCTAAGGACGAACGCCCTCCGGAGCTTGACTAGGCAAAATCTCTCGCTACACTGAACACTCGTTGTGGCTCGTGTTCACGGTTCCCGCCGTAGATACGTGTAGGTTGAGCTTTGGTGCTTATCAAACTCCACCAGTAGTCGAGGTCCGGATTCCCGTCCGAATCTCAGCAGAGGCCTGGGTTCCCGCCCAGGCCTTTGTCTTTATGGTGAGGGTTGCGTATCAAAGCGTTCTTTAGATCATTCGCTTCACTCTCTCGTGTCTTGTATGTGGTGTAAAAGGCAGAGTTTCTGTCTTTAGCTGTTCGCCTGTGCGTTGGACTCGATAAACTCCAGCACCAGCTTCTCCCAGGCTTGAGCGTCTTCGGCCTTCTTGAACTTCAGTGTGACCGTCCCGTTCCGAGTCGTTACAGCACACAGTTCACGCGTTCCAATCTTGATTCGATGCGTTTGAGCAGCAACTGGCGCGGCAGCTTTTTGCCGCACGCGCGCATGCAGCAGCGCAATTGCCTGTTTCTGCGTGACGTTCACATCTCTCAGCAGCTTTTCCACGACCTCAGTGACAGCTGCTTCTTGATCTGGGTGCTCCCCCAAAAACGTCGCCATCTCGTAGGCCGCGTTCACACCAAGCCGCCCACGATCGCTTGCAGCCTCCAGCGCCGCGATCGCGGATACGGGTAAACGCGCATAAGCGAACAATTTGCTCAGGTGGCCGGCAGAAATCCCCGCGGCAGCTGCAATGTCCTGCTGCGACTGGCCAGTCCGATCGACGTGCCGTTGGAAGCCCAAGTACTTTTCGAAGTCGGGCAGGGAAGGGGAGAGCAGGTTCGAATAGAACGCCGCTTCCTCGATCTGCTCAACATCAGCCAGATCTGCAAACACCGCCGGGATCGCGTCGTGGCCGAGCTCCTTGAAGACGTAGAACCGGTTGTGGCCTGCGACGAGTTCCTTCTTGCCATCGGGTCGCACGACGAGCGTGATGGGGTGAACCAGCTTGTTGTTACGCAGGTTCTCTCGCAGCTCTGCGTACTGTTCGGGCGTGAGCTTGCGTCGGCGTCCAGGGACTTCGGTAATCTCGTCCAGCGCGACCTCGACGGCCTTGCCGACGCTCGCTTCCAGTTCGGCAACCCGACGTTCCGCCGCTGCCACCGCGGACTGCGCGGCCAGCATCCGGCCAGGCGATGTCTTGGGCTCGTTTGCTTGGGGTTGCGGCGTATTGGCCTTTACTGCGATGTTGGCGGTCTTCGCCAACAACTTATCACCGATTCTCATGCTTGTTTCCTTTCTGTCCACGCCCGCACGAACTGGTCGTCGACATGCAGGGCAAGCTTGTCCAGCGGATCGCGGAAGCGCTGATACGCTTCGACACTGCCGTCCGGCTTGGAGAGGTCATAGACGGTCGCCAATTGTGCAGAGGCGCCTTTGGGAACCGATGACTCGGGGATCTCGATGCTCAGTACACGACTACCGTAGGCCTTGACCATCCACTCGCGCACGACCCGTGACACCGCATCCTGTTTCACTTTGGTGAGCACGATGTTGATGAAGTCGTAGCGCTTGGACTCCAGCACGCCAGGCAGTTTCTTGGCAATATCCGAGAACAGGTGCCAGAACTGCGTCGAGCTGGCAAAGTCCAGGCCGTCAGGCGGGCAGGGCATCAGAATGCCGTCCGAGGCGATCAGCGCGTTGATGGTGATGTAGCTGAGCGCAGGCGGGGTATCGATGATGATCACGTCATACTGCTCGGACAACGGCACGAGGCCCTTGCGCAGGATGTCCCAGAACTCGAAGCCGGATTCGGAGAGCACCTTCGACGGGATTTCGAATTCCGCGTCGAAGAGCGCTGAGGACGCCGGAATGAGATCTAGGTTGTGCCAATAGGTCGTCTGGACGGCATAGTCCAGCGTCGTCTGGTCACCGTAAATCAACGGCAGCAGCGTCTGCTCCTCGGCAATCTCGGCGTCCGGCGCCCAGCCGCAAAGCTGGGTCGTCGTACCCTGCGGGTCGCAGTCGACGATCAGAACCCTTCGGCCGAGCAGCGTGAGCGCCTGCGCGAGGCAGACCGCCGTCGTTGTCTTGGCGACGCCGCCCTTGAAGTTGCCGACCGTTACGATGCGCCCACGCTCGCCTTCGGGCCGCTTAGCCCGGCCGTTTGCATGCTGCACCCAGGTAATCGCGTCTTCCAGACTGAAGACCTTTGCCCGGCCGTTGCCCTGCGAGGTACCCGCCGGCAATCCGCCTTTGGTGGCAAGATAGTGGAAGCGCGCCTTGTCGACGCCGCAGAGCGAGGCAATTTGGCTGCTGGTGAACGTGGGCGGGATCTTACGAGGGTAAGGCTCCAGCATGGCATCCCGAATCTGCCCAAAGACGTCGTTGGCCTGCGCCGCAACGGCCGCCAGCCCGTCGATTGACAGGCCATGGTCGTCTGAAAAGTCTGGGCGCGGGAGTTCTGCCTTGAGTAAGCTCGTGCGTGCCATAACAGTTGTAAATCCGTTGGAAAGGTCTCTAAGCGCTGAACGGCGCTGAACCGAAGACTTAGACGCTTTCCGTCAATTAAATGGTTCGGCGTAGAATAGCCGCCGTATACGTAAACCGCAAGAAGTTTACGTCACATCGTCGCGTATACATCTCGCCAGGCGGACTTTGGAAATAGCTTGCCCCACGTAGCAGTTGCCTTGCCTTCTTAAAGTACTTTGCCAACTTCTAGTAAAAGTGCTCGTTTAGGCATGTGAAATGGCCGGACTTGGATCGGAATGACCAGGCGTTAAAGCTGGCAGCACATAGTCCTAGGGAGCTACGCGAGCCCCGCCTCAACAATGAACCTAGAGGTCGGGTTCTTCTTTGAGGTTGATATCGACAAGAAGTCTCGAGCTCGGGTCACAGCGACATAGAACAAACGCCGTTCTTCGCTCTCGGGGCTATCACTATCGGGTACGACAGTTTCTTCGGCCCTGACTATTGCCACACTGTGCCATTCGCGCCCCTTTGCGGCGTGCATCGTGGTCAAGACGAGCGCATCCGAGGCAGGCTCGTTGTTTTTTCTTCGAAGAAACTCCAGCCGCTCCGCGAAAGAGCCATTGAGTTGGCCCAACACGTCATAGCAAGTGTTGATAGCTCGCGTGCCGGCATCCTCCGCTGCGTACTTGAGCATCCATTCGCGGACACCATCCAATATCAAGGCATAGAATTCACGGTCGCAAAGCGCACGCCATTCAGTAAGGCGCTTAACGAAGTCCCGGTACTTGTCGGCCGTCTGCTCGGCGACTCCCAGTTCGACTAGATCCTTTTTCCTGGAGACCGGCCTCTTGCCGCCTATAACTTCCTGAGCATGAAGCTGCTGAAGCTCGTTGGAGCCAATCCCGGAAAAGCGAAGCAGAGCATCAAGCCCCGAGGTCTTTGACTGCTGCACAAGCTCTAGCATCTCACCCATCAATGCGGCCTCAGGACGATCCAGGATCGATCGGCCAGCCGCGCGGTAGTACTTCACACCATGCGATCGACATACGGCCTCAATAGGATCAAGGATGCGATTGGTTCGCGCGAGTACCGCCGCAGTCTTTCCGGCAAGCAGAGTTGGTGTAAGCGCTTCTACCGCCGCAACAGCTTCCTTGTACTCGTCATCGAACCGTTTGAATTCGACTGAGCCGCCAGGGCCCCGATGCGCGAGCAGTTCCTTCGAGATCCGCTGCGAGTTGTTTCGAATGATCTTGTCGGCAGCACCCAATATCTCGGAACGGGAGCGGTAGTTCTTCCCGAGCACGATTGCGCGAGCATCGAACTCCTTAATGAATGCTTCCATGCCTTGATAGCCAAGAGCGTCGCGAAAGCCAAAGATGGTTTGATCGTCGTCACCTACAACGCAAACGACAGATCCGGCCGCGGCATGTAATGAGGTCCAACGCGACTGAAGGCTGTCGCAATCCTGATACTCATCAACAAGCAGATGATTGACCGAGTAAGGCCGGAGTTCACCCTTTAGCATTCCCGCCACGGCCATACGAAGCATGTCCTGAAAGTCGATCTTTCCATTTCGCGCCAACGCTGCCTGGTACGCGCCGAAAATCTGCGCATCTACCGTGCCAGGCCTAGGGTCACCCAATTGAAGCTTTGAACGTTCAATAGAGGCGAGCGCGTCTTCCACCTTCCATTCAATGCCACACTCCTGCAGGATCTGGCCAACGATAGCCGCACGAACACCATCAGTAACGATATCCGTCAACTTACCTCCGTTCTTCCCCAGTTGCTTGTAGGCGAGGGAGTGAAATGTGCCAGCGACCAAGCGCTTCTTCGCCGATATTCCGGCCAAGGCGAGAATTCGATCGCGCAACTCGATTGCCGCATCCTTGCTAAACGTGACTGCGCCGACAGTAACAGTTGGGTCAGCCAAGAGAACCGCTGCCTTAGCGGCAATGGTGGCTGTTTTCCCAGCGCCTGGTACCGCCACGGCGACGCAGTGCCCAGTGCAGTCAACGACTTCGCGTTGAGACGGATTCAGACTGGCGAGTACATCTGCGAGTGACATGGGATAGGGCTTGGATGTGTTGGAAGAATCTGCCTGCATCTGACAGATTGGGCGACTTAGCACCCTCAAAGGGGAGCGTGTGGAACCGTCAGGCAGTGCGATCCGAGATAAGAAGTGGAACTTACTGTTAGATGGGCGTCTTTACCGGCCCCCAAGCACAGCAAGTTCCACTTCGGGTGACTCCCTGTTAGACACCCCTCACGGTTTCCATCAGTTTCAGATGCGTGGTGAAGCTGCGCAGGCCCAGCGGCTGGAACTTGCGAAGAAAGCGTGTGACCTCATCGTTCACGTCGGTCATGTCCCGTATGCCGTTCCACACCAAGAAGTCGAACTCATCCATCGTCTTGTCGAACTTGATGAGCACTTGAAGCGCGCGCACAGCAAAGCGGGAATACGCCTGGACGTCCAGTTCGATGGCGGGTCGCACGATCTCGGGGCGGAAAACGAAGTCGCCTTTTTCCTGCATATCCTTCTCACGCTGCTCACGATAGGCGATGGCAACGCGCAGTTGCTCGTCCACGTACCCTTCCAGCTTTACCATTTCGCCTTCAAGGTACCGCTCGACGGTCGCCAATTCAGCGCGCGAGAACGTTGTCTGCCCGAACCTCTGCAGGTTCAGCGACATGCGGTTCATGTAGGGCCACCACTGCTCGAACAGGGGACGCAGCCGGGTGTGGTTGATTTTCAATCCAACCGTCACAACAGCAGCACCGGCAAGTTGGCGGTTGAGGATCTGCATGCCCAGTTCGCGACGACGGCGCACGATGGCCTGCCGGTCCTCAGGCGAGAGCTCCCGAAAGCGCTTGCGCGTACTTTCGACCTGCGCCTTCTTCTGCTCGGCGTCCGCAGAGGTGATGATCCCCTCCTGATGCAGAGCGTCCGCCGACGCAGACATCTGGCTCAGTTCGGCCTCGACGTCTTCCGGCGCTGCAACCGTAAGGTTGCTGGCGTCGAAGCCAGTGGCGCCTGTGTCTTCGGTGAGCAGACCTTCGGGCATGCCACCGACGGGGTTGGCAAGTTCAGCGGTCTTGGTCATTCGTGGATCTCCGGATGGCGGCCAGCGACGGCCGGAAAATTGCGTTGGCTGTAGTTGGGGCGCAGTTCAACGCCCCACATGGAAAGCAGAAGCCAGGCGCCAACTAAGGAAGCCGACGATGGCCACGCCGGCCGTCCACCAATAGGCGACGATCGGGAACGGAAGCAGCAGCGCAGATGCGCCGAATCCAAAGCAGACGAGAAGCCCGTGAGCGGCCACATGGAACATCACGGGGTTGGCGAAGCCGGCCGACGCTGCACGAATTCTTCGTGACACCGCGCCATCATTGAGCAGCGCGATGAACAAGACTGCGCCGCCGAATAGCCAATACTGCGCGACGGATGCACGGTAGATGGCGCGGTAAATCATCAGCCAGAAATTGCGCATCCAATTGCGGCCGAAAGTAGCGGCTCCACCGTCTGAAAGCATCGTTTTGGTGTCCGAGCCAGAGAACGAGGCCTTGACAGCGCCCGTGGCGACGAACCAGCGCACAAAGCACTCGTTGGCCGTACTGATAGCCTTGTCCGACCGCGCGTCGCCCAACACGCGAGCAACTGAAGACAGCTCGATGTCGCTCACCTCAAACTCGCTGTCGTTCGGCAGGAACGGAGCGGTTGCGCAGATCATTAGAGGCGCAATCAGGAGCCAAAGACGGACATGCGATACAAATCGGCTTGCCATGATCAGAGGATTCTCAGGAGAAGCAGCGCCGGCAGCGCCGTGAACGCGGCAATCGCGCCGATGACAACGTGCGGTCTGCGCGCCGCAACGCCAATGAAAGCGAAGGCAGGCGCTCCGCTTGATGCGACGAAGTCAGGTGGCGGCGCAGCGTCGCCGCGCTGGGTGTCGGTATGCCATGCGAGCATGGCGTGGGCCGTGGCAGGCGCTGTCTTGAAGACGTGCACAGCAGTAGCCTTCGCCGTAAACGCCGCCAACTGCCGTGGGTAGGCACGTACCGCCGCAAGACGCCTGTGCGCGTCAGTGTGCAAAGCTGCCAGCGACATCGTAGTCCTCGAAGTAGCGGGAGAAGCTGTAGCCGGTCAGCACGCGTGCGGCGAGCTGGAATGCGGCACATCGCTGAGAAACGTTGCCTGGTGTGGGCTCGTCGACCATCTGGCACACATAGCCAGATGGCTGGCGTTGCTCGAATGCGGGGATTGACTCTTGGTAGGGATACCAGACGTTGTAGCGCTCGCCCTTGAATGCCGCGTAGCGCTGCATATACAGGTCGTGGGCGCGACCAAACAGCCCCTTCATAAAGGCGACGTTCGCATCGCCATGCTTACGAGCCTGGCGCCATGCTTGAATGGCGTCGCCAAGCATTTCAGCAACCAGCGGCTCCTCGCGTACGCGGAAGTTGACGCCAATATAGTCGACCACGCGCCTGCACACGTCATCGAGGTCCGGCGAAAGGATGAAGATTGGCGTCAGCTTGGCCGACATCCGATGCTGCTTGACGATCTGCCGGAACAGGGAAGGGGAGCGCATTGGCAATTAACCTTGAATAATGGGAACCCGGCCCTGATAGACAGAGCCGCCGGAGATGCGCAGGAAGTACTGCAGGTTAGGAAGTTGCATGATCAGGTCGGGAGGAACAAGCGGCGCCTTCTCCAGCTGGGTCGATCGAGAGACCGAGCCGCTGAATTCGCCCACGTGGGCCTCGGTACCGGTGCTGGTGCTGCTGGACACGACGATGTTCTGAATAGCGGTGGTGCCGGCTTTCTCGGAGAACCAGTTCGCTGTGTCAACATCTTCCAAGCGTAAAACGAACTGGTTGTTCAGATTTCCCAGAACCTGGTTCATTTTGGCCACGTTTCCGAGTTTGGCGGTCACATCCGAACGCGTCTGAAAGGCTACGAAGGCTTTGAAGCCCGCACCGCGGCCTTTGTTAAGCACCTGGATGACCTGTTCGTTGATCGCCTCCGCGACCTCATCGATGATGAGGACCACCTCGGGCGGCTTCTCATAGAAGTTGTAGATCGCCCCTGCGACCGAAGCGATGTCAGCCAGCAACATGGACATGATGGCTTGTGCGACCAGCGCATTGGAGAGTGAGTCTGCGCCGACATAGAGCACGGCCTTTTGCTTGATGACCTTGTCGATATCCCAGATCTCTCGGTCGTCATCGAAGTCATCGGCCTTTGGCGCCAGCATGAGGCCTGTCTCGCCGGTGGCCAGCATCTGCAGCAAGGGGAGGGCGGACGCAATGATCCGGCCGTAGTGGTCGCGGTCATGGTGAAACGTCGCCACCAGTCCGTCGATGGCCTCGTGACCGAGATCCTTGTTGGCAAAGCGTGCCATGTACAACTGCACCATGCCATCGAGCAGCGTACCGCCCGGGCGTTGGGCCGCCTTCTGCATATAGGTGCTCGCCTCTTCCTCCCAGTCCGGCATGCCAGCTTCCGGGAAGAACCGCCGCAGTGCCCGGTCCAGCAGCTTGTTGATGCCGTTCTGGGCGTACTGGAGGATGGAGCGCAGATTCGGCTTGTCACCGACGTAAAGCTCACCCTTTACCGCGCGGTCGATAAACAGGAAGGCGAACTGACGAAAGGGCCCTTCCTCCATCAGCTGTGCAATACGGCTCGGAATTTCCGAAGGCTGCGACCAGTTCTCAATCGGATTCAGGCGGATCGATTGGGAGGGGGCGGCCTGTTTCCAATACAGGAACTTACGGCCCGCTCGATCGCATTCCTTCTTGACACGTTTGACCCAATCGCTATCGTTCTTCGGATCAATAATGATCAGAATGTCGTCGGGATTGTGGATGACCTGAGTCGAAATGACCTCGTAGGTCCGGGTTTTTCCAGAACCCGTCGTGCCGCTGACCGAAGTATGGCCGGGCATTGCCTTGTAGTGAAAAGGCACCCAAGTCTTCTTGGGCTCCATGCCGTGAATCCAGGATCGGCCCTGAGGCATGGTGTCGGCGAGGCTATCCGCCGGCGCAAAAGCTCTCTCGACACGTTCGACGATAGGTTGCGGCAACCATTTCGGCAAACCGGGAATGTCGCTCGACGGCATCCGAAGAATATCGTGTGCAATCTGGCAGTGGCGCTGCGTCCATTCGTAGCCTAACCCCACATACATGGCATTCTGCTTCTTGCGCATGTCAGCGCTAATTACGAGCAGACGATCGATCTGGATGATGCTCAACCATTTTGTGGAAATGGCCATCCGAAACTTAAGCGCACGCCAAACCTGCGTCGCGCGGAATAGCAGCATGACGGCGGCGAACAGGGCGAAGTAGCCGGCACTCGGCATCCCGCTCGCCAGCAGCAGCACAACAGCGAGGGTCCAGCCGACAACAGCGCGGAACTCGAAGATTGGGCGGAAGTGGTTGATGTAGTTGCGCATCACGATCCCTGCGAATCTGTGGGCCGCTCAGCAATCAACGCGGCGACCTTGTCGACCAGCAGGATGTCCTGGCCAACGACCTTGTAGAGCAGGTTGAACTTGCGCAGGTTCTCCAGCAGCGATTCCGATGCCATCCCGTAGTTGCCGATCATGCGCTTGCTGATAGCGAGCTTGTTGTCGACCCATGTCACCTTTGCCTTGCCGGCCGCAACGTCCTGCGAGACGGCGCGGAAGAAGTCACGCATCAGGTTGGACGTGCCTGCAAGTACCTCAGCAAACGGGTCCGCCTTCTTGTCGGTACCGGTCGGCCGGACTGCATCCATGGGAAGCGCCGCGGCCGGCGAGCCTGACGCCGTTGGCTCGGGAGCCTTAGGAGCTGTGGACTGTGGCGTTGGTGTGGACGCTACTGCGACCTCCCCGGTTTCCGCTGTCGGTGCCGCCGTTGCTTCGGTGGCAGGAGCAGAAGCCGGTTTGGACTTCTCGGGCGCCGCCGGCGCAGGAGTTCCCGACGCCGCCAGATCGCCAGCGGTGGGGGCAGGCGTAGCATCGGGCGCAAAGGCGGCGCGCCGAGCCTTCACCTCGAAGCTGGTCGCGGTTTCAATGGCTTGACGCGCGACCTTGTGCAGCAGGGTCTCGATGCCGGTGGGACGGGGCTCCGGATTAATGGCGCCGAACAGGTCGGACAGCACCGTAGGGTCGAATAGAGCGAGGCACTCCGCACCGAGGATCTCCCGGGCCAGCAAGGCGGTTCTCATGCGTTCGACGGGAGCGGCCTCGTCCCTGCGCGTGACCTTGTACGTACCGTCTCCAAGCCAGGTGCCGAACGCGCCGTGTGCCGCCGGGATCCATTCGGCGCCATCGCTCTCGCGGTGGAAAAGGAAATGCCGGCAGGGCTCGTCCAGGCGCGAGCAGCACGCCGCCAGGAACAATGCATAGAGATATTGCGGCTCAAGCAAGCGACGCCGCTCGGATGGCTGGTCGGCACCAAATTTTTGCGCGCCCGAGAGTCGCATGGCGAAGTAGGCTGCCTCCACCGTCGCCCGCATGGCACCGCCAGGCTCCGCATGCTCCGTCGGGCGCAATGGCATGGAGGCGAACCAGTGCGCACAGCCTTCGAGCACCGCTAGCCACTTCGCATTGAAGACCGCTGGTTCCGACTCGTTGGCATACTGCCGGATCAGGTCGATACGCTTCGCATGACCCAGCATCAGCTCGGCGGGGCCCATGAACTTATGAATCGTTTGCGTCATCAGTCACTTTCCTGCGAGCTTCTTGCCCAGATTCGCCGCGCCGCGGCCGAGCATCTTGAATCCGCCGGTGCCGCTGATGCCGCCACCTGTACCAAACAAGGAACCCGAGATTTTCGGGATCTCCATGGCGATGAAGATCAGAACAATCGAAATCGAAAGGGCGTAGGACGCGGCCAGTGTTGTGTCGGTACCCACATTCGAAACGCCGCTCACGATGTCTTGGATGGGCGAGGAAACAAGCTGAGCCATGATGGCCGCGACCACCATATATAGAGAGCCGGTCACCATGTAGTCGAGCCATGCAGCGAAGTACTTGCGCGAAATGTCAAGCATCCCGAATGCAACGGCAAGTGGTCCCACCACAATGCCAACGGCTACCATAAGATGGCCGACGAGGATGAACCAGGAATAGATAATGGCTGCAGCCAGTACGCTGAGGAGAGCGAACGTGAAGGCCACGGCGGCGACGATTGCGTCGACCAGCTTGAGTGGGTTGTTAAGCCCAGCAATAAGAGTCCGAACAATCGAGTCGTAGAACTTCCCTGCGGTACCCGCCAGCGTCATCGGTAAGTTGTAGATGTCGACGCCGCTGTTTATTGCCGTAGCGATCTTGTCGAACCAAACAAAGATTGCCGGTCCGAAGCTGGTATAGCTCACATACAGGGCGGAGAAGATTCCAAGAAAGAGAATCGCTTCGAGGAAGTCCGTCCACGCCGTCACGGCGTCGCTGGTGCTCGCCCAGCGAAGCCCGGCCAGTACCAGAGCGATAGTGCCCAGACCAAACGCAACCTTGTCCGATTCACTTCGTACACGGTCGCTAAGCGACGTTGCGCTGCTGATGAGGCTGCTACGCATGCCGTCCATTTTGGACAGTGCTTTCTTGATGCCGTCGCCGAGCTCACCCGGTTGCGAAGCGGAGACTGTTTGTTGTGGCGCGCTAGTGTTGCCGCCAGCCGACTCCTCAGCGTAGGATGCCGATCCGAGGATTGTCAGCAAGAATACGAGCGAGGCCATAGCCGAACGTAAGGCAGTGCGTACGTAGCGGCTTGTCATTTCAGGTTTAGGAGCTTTTGGCGTTGCGCGTCACGATCGGCCTGGAGTTTGCGCGCGGCTTCCGTCGTCTCGGCATCAATGGCCAATGTCTTCTGGTCCTTGTCGGCGTCAGACTGTGTCTTGGCGCTCATCAGTTGCAGCAGATCCGCGTTCTGGCCCGCCAGTACGTCGAGCATCTGGTTGGTGGATTGCGCCGTCGCCTGCGCGGTTGGCGAGAGCTTCATTTGTTTCTGGATCCTCTCCCGGCGCTTGGCCGTCGCCTGGGTGTTCTTGAACACGGTGGAGCCGAGGTTGAACAGGTTCTTGGCCGTTTTGTCGCCGTTGTTGAGCAGGGTGGATTGATCCTCGAACCACTGGCTTGGACTCTTGCCAGAGGAAACGATCATGCTCTGCACGCGATTAAGATAGTCCGTGTTGCCTGACAACCCGCCGTAGAGATCCTTGAGCACGTTGCCGTAGCTATCGTTGTTGCTGATTTCATCGTTGAGAGCGCCCAGCTGCTGTTCCAGTGCTGCCGCGTCCAGCCCGGTGGACTGCAGCAACTGGTTGGCCATCATCTTGTACTGGTACGCGATGTTGGTGTTTTGATAGACCTCGTCCTTGACTGACTGCAACGCCGTCATAGTGTTCTGGATGAGGTTCGTCACATCAATGACGGGGAAACCGCCGGCGTGCGCGAGCGAACTCAGCGTTAAGGAGGCCGCGGCGGCGGACTTGATGAACCACTTCTTCATGGACTTGCTCCTTAGGAGTTGCGCGCGAGCATTTCGCGCACGTAGTGTTGTTGCCAGTTGATATCCCCAGACGCGTGGTGGCGGTCGAGGATCGATTGCGCGACGCCGTCGGACCGCAGCATCGCTACCATTTCTTCCGAGAACGTGCTTTGGAGCATTCGAGTCTGTGACCGGGTAATCCAGAGATAGTCGCGGTTCGGAATCGCGTCGTTGATCATCTGGATCTGGTCGTCGGTCAGGCCGAACTTGCCCTTGTAGAGGTCCTTGCTCGAATTCGCCTGGCTGTTGGGTAGGTAGATCAGGTTGCCGACGTTGTCCTTGAGGATCTCGAAGTCCGGAATGCGGTCGAGCTGGCGCAGCGACTGTGTGGCCATCCAGATGGCGCCGTTCAGCTTCCGGATGGTGGTAATCCACGTCTCCAGACGCTTGTAGAAGCGTGGTTGCTGGAAGAAGAAACCGGCCTCCTCGACTTCGATGATGGTGTACCGCAAGCCGTCCATGGACTGGCTGATGCGATAGAACGCATAGTCGACGAAGAGGGCCGCCGCACGCGGGTACTTCTCGAACAGATCGCCCATCTCGATGGACAGGTTGTCGCTAACGGCAAAAGCATCTTCGGCGTGGTCGAAGAAGTGCCCGTATTGACCGCCCTTAAGCCAGATTTGAAGACGTTCGCGCAACGAGTCATGCAACTGGGTCGAGAGGTTGCTGAGCGTCCAGCGTTCCGGGTCGTAGGTCGCAAGAATCTTTACCGCCTCGTACACATCCGTCGATTGCTGCGGCGTCAGCGAGAAGTTGTCGTCTTCGAGCGCCAATGACACCCACTGGGCGACATACGTGAAGTTCTCCGGGTCGCTAAGCAGCGACAGGGGATTCGCATGCGTCGCAGTCTGGAACTTGCCGGTAACGTCGACAAACGTGCCGCCGCTCAGCAGCGTAGGGATGCGGGTGGATCGATCCTTGTCGAAGCGGATCCGACGTGCACCATGGCGGCCTGCCTGGGACACCAGAAAGTTAAGGAACACCGACTTGCCAGCACCGATCGGACCGATGACCAGCACATGGCCGTTGCCTCCCGGCTGGTGGAAGTCCACGCGCTGTGCGGTCTTGTGGCGAGTGGGCAGGCAGGTGAGCGGCGCAACCTCTCGGCCGGCCTTGTCCGACAGCCAGCTATTTCGCGTCGGGCCGGGGACCACCGAGCAAACCGGTGCAATGTCCGACACTGCCGGCGTTTCTACAAACTGGAGGCGGCGTTGCTTGTCCCAGCGGCCGGGTAGGGTGCTGTTCCACGCCGGCATCAGGTTCGCCTTCTCGCGAATGGCTCCGAAACCCGCATTGGTCAGGGCGCCAATCACTTCACTGATGGAGTCTTCGCAGTCTTCTTCGGTTTCGCCGTAGACGATGATGGAGATGTTCGCGAAGCCGTGCTGCGTGCCTTCGGCCGTGAGTCGTTTGAGCGCGATACCGGCTTCCTTCGCCAGTTCCTCGCGCCCCTCGTCGTTCTCAGCTTCTTCCTTGCCGAAGTATTGCTTGAGGATGGCCCGGACATTGAGCGCCGCCATCTTATAAAAGCGGCGTACCTTCTCGATGTAGGCGGACGCGCGCGCGGTATCGAGGAACCGGAACATGATGCACACGTCGAGCTCGGCGTCGATCTGCATCAGCCCGTCCAGTGCTGCTTCCTGGAATCCTAGCCACTCCTTGACTGACACAATGGCGGCATACCGCTTGCCGTGCGCGGATTCAAATAGGAGTTTATCTGCGCCGACGGTTACCTCCGATTCTGTCAGATGGGTGTCCAGCAGCGTAACGGGATAGCGAATGCGCCTTGGCGGAGCGCTTGGATTGGCCGCCTGGTGCAGCGCCGCGTAACTGTCCTGCATGATGAGGCGATTGAGCTTGAGCCGCGGCACGCCGCCACCAAAGGCGTCGAGCATCGCTTCAAACCGGCGCGTATCGGCCTGCAGCTTCTCCATGTCGAACGCGAAGGCGCTGCGTGCGAACACCGTGTCTTTCGTTGCTTCGAAGATGGAGGCGTAGACCGATCGCCCACCGACGGTCATGTGGTGGCCGACCTTGTCGAAGAACTTGGCCAAGCCGGTCTCGGGCGTGTAGGCGAGGGCGAGGGAATGCGCGTTCCGGAAATACTTGCCGGACGTAAGATGAGCCTTGTTCAGGGCGTCCAGCTGCGCGTCGGCCGCTTCCGAGAACTCTCCGCCCACGTAGCCGTGCGCGCGCCGATGGCTCAGTTTCCACCACGCGGTGATCCGGTTGTCGAAGGATTTGCAGGCCTGGTCCAGCTGGTTTCGCGCCGATTCGATATCGGCGGTGATCGGGCTGTCGGCATCGACCCCCTGAAACTCGAAGTTGGCCAGCAGCGAGCCGTCCTTGTTCAGGATCAGTTCGGGCGTGATAGAGGTGAGCCACGGCGCCACTTCGTAGAGCGGGCGGCGGTTGATCTTCAGCATGGGAGGTCGCTGTCAAAGCCGTACGGTCGGCGGAAGAGCGAATGCAGCTTGCCGTGCCAGGGGCGCGATTCGTACACGTCACCGTAGGTGTTGTAGACGCTCAGGATCTGGTTCCACCACGGGTCACGCGAGGTCAACCAGCGCAGCAATGCGTGAAAGGCCATGCCCATCAGCACGACGCAGACGGGGATTTTCCAGCCGCTGCGGAACGTGACGTAGACCAGCAGGGCAACGATCGTGCCGTTGGCAATGGCGAGGCCGCGTACTGCGCCGCCAATCTGACGGGGCCGGGAAAGACCGATGCCGACGTGGTGCTCGCGCATGGTCAGATGCCCGTGCAGGCCTTCGCCACACCCAGCACCGTCATGATCGATGGGGCTGCTGCTGCCAGACCCACGCCGATACAGATGACGGAGACGAACTTCATGATGGTCGATTCGGAGTTCGCGATGCCGATCGCGCCCAGGACAATCAAGATCAAACCAGCCACGAACAGATACTTGGTGTTGATGAAGGTGGCGATGCCGCAGATGAAGTCGCCCAGTGCGGCGAAGGCGGCAATCTCGGCGGCGCCGGCCGTGGTAGCCACCGCCATCAGGCCGAGGAGGGTGATTGCTTTGGGCGCTTGCTTGCGCGACATGGCGGCGCGTAGTGCGGCGGGCAGCAAATGCATGGGTGAAGCTCCTTTGTTAGAAGACGCGTTGAACGACGTACTCGTTATTGCGCACGCCTTTCACTTCAATGATTTCGGATATGTGCCGCATCTCGCCTGTCCGCTTCATGTGGACCACATAGTGGATGCAGTCAGCAACAAGCTTGCGCATGTCCTCGACCCTCCATCCCGAGCCGGGGGGAATGCCGAGCAATGCCATGCTTTCGAGTCGGGAGAGGGCAGCGCGCGCATTGGGCGCGTGCAGGGAACCCATGCCGCCGTCGTGGCCGGTATTGAATGCCTGGACCATGTCGTAGGCCTCGCCCGCGCGAACTTCGCCAACTAGAATCCGGTCAGGCCGGAAGCGCAATGACAACGCCACCAGCTGTTGGGTGCTGACGCCCTTGTCGGCATTGGAGAGAAGCCGCACGAGGTTGGGGACCCGGGGTTTCAGTTCCATCGTGTCCTCGATGGTCAGCACCCGCTCGTCGTGTGGGATCACTTCGACCAACGCATTGAGTAGCGTTGTCTTGCCCGACGACGTTCCGCCAGCCACCAGAATGTTCTTGCGCTGTTGGACAAGCTGCTGGAGCGCCTCCATCAGCGCTTCATCCTCGACGGGGCCGGTGAAGATAGCGCGGTCGTCTTCCACGCTACGCGCGTGTTTGGCGGAAAAGGCACCAGCCTTGACATAGTCGTGCAGCGACAGATTCCGCTCCTGGTGCCGGCGGATACTGAGGGCGTGACCGCCGATCGCCGTAGGCTGCATCACGGCGGCAATACGCAGACCCTTGTGGCCGGCGTTGATGATCCCTTGTGAAGTACCGCGCACCGCGGACTTCTGCACGGAGGAGGCGAGGGACCGGATTGCACCTTCCAGCTTGGCGGGCTTAATCGCACTCTCCAGCCGCGACATGACTCCGCGCCGCTCGACCCAGACGTTGTCGTAGCGATTGATCATGACTTCGGCCACATCCGGGGCGTCCATGAATTCCCGGATGGGTGCGAGCGACTCGAAGAACATGCCGACGGCACTTTCTTCAAGCTGGCTCAATTGCAGGAGGGGATGATTGGCGGTGGAATCCATGCCCGCTATTGTTGGCGGGCGCGGGCCATCGTGGCGGGCAGAAAGCCATACGATTTTGCGTAGCTTTCTGGGGAATTGCCGTGTTGAGAAGCAGGTCTTAACGCGCGCGGTGGACGAGCTATCCTCCGATCCAACGGTGGTTGCAGAACTTGCGCGGCAGGTCAGGCTCCCGAAAGCGTAAGCATGCTCAACCTATTTCCCCGATAAGCGCACATAAAAATGTGAGCTTACTGGGTTAGGACGTCGATAAACCGGCCGTTGAGCATTTCTCAAGGGTGGCAGTTGAGGGTTACCCTGGTGTTGGCCACGGTCTGCCGTGTGGCTGACCGCTGGTTCGTCTCCATCACTTTGGACACCGCCAACAGTTCGCACCTTTCCCAAGCCGAAGAACAAGGCACGTGCGCGGCATGCTGCGCAACCGGTAACTATCGCTCAGCGACGCTGCCGTGTATTCCAGTTGCCTCCGGCACGCAAGGGAGCTCTTGTCGGCGATGCAACCGACGCGGTCGGAAATGAGGCAAACGCAGAAAGCTGGGCAATATCGCATAGCTTTTCCCTCTCTATGACAGTCGGTTAGCTGTTTCAATTGGCGGCATCCAACAGGAAAGCCGCATGCGTCTTTTTCCCAAGAAATCCGAGAAGGCCAATCCCCTGAGCGTCGCGCCAGGGATGTACGCTAATGAGAAGCCCGAGCAGGTGATCTTCGATCGCACGACACGTCTGGCCGTGGAGCGCAACCACTGGAAGATCGCGACGCTCGGTATCGGGTTCATCGCGCTGGTGGCCATCATGACGCGCGAATCGCCACCGTCCGTTGTCAAGGCGGTTGGTGTATCGGCGGATGCCACAGGCAAGCCCTATGTGCGCGAGCTGGTGGACTACCGCCCCGATGACATGGCGCTCAAATGGGCGTTCAAGGATCTGGTCACACGCTGGTTCACGATCGAGCCGATTTTGAGCGCCGATGTCGAACGCTCGCGCATCGCACAGAACCTGCGCTCGGTGCGTGAGCAGATGGTGGGGTCCGGCCGCACGCAGTTCCAGGAATGGGTCGACGAAGACCAGCCAATCCGTCAGGTGATCTCTTCGCCCACGCTGGTGCGTGAGCCCAAGATTCTCAATATCGCCATCCTGCCGGACAACACCGTGGCCGTGGAGTTCGTGACCTCCACCAGCGAGGACGGATATCAGCCGCGCAAGCAGCGTTACGCGGTCACGTTCCGGTACCAGGTCAAGCCGCCGACCAGCGACGCCATTCTCGGGACTAACCCGTTCGGCATTTATCCCGTTTTCTTCAGCATCCAAAAGTCGCAGGCTTAACGCCGCGCCCAGTGCCCATGGAAGCCAGCAAGCCCTCCCGAATTCTCCCGCTAGCCATCGCCGCCGCGCTGGCTCTGATCCTTTCCGCCCCCCAAAGCCACGCCGCAGACAAAGCACCCCTGCGCCTCGGCGCTGGCCTCGCGAACCTGGGCTTCGGCGAATTGAGTGACGCCATGAACCCGGGGAATCCCTTCAATGGTGGAGTTGACCCTGTGGCACTGCCCGGGGATTCGCGTCTGGTGGTCTTCACCTACAGCCGTGACCAGATCTTCCGTGTGCTCAGCGCCCCCCTGAAGATGACGACCATCGAGTTTCCGGACGATGAACAGATCGTGGGTGAACCGGCGTGGGGCGAAAGCGTGCGCTGGGACTATGAGACGGACGGCGCCAATCACCTGTACGTCAAGCCGCAGGCTCCCGGTCTAGTGAACACGCTGTCGGTGAACACGAACAAGCGGAGCTACGAATTTACGCTGGTGTCCTCCCCACTCGGCGGGATCTTCTACCAGAAAGTTCGCTTCCGCATTCCGACCTCGATTGCGGCGAAGGTGAAGGCGCGCAACGAAGCGAAGGCGGACGCCGGCGAAGATCAACGTGCGACGGAAGCGGAGAGCCGTGGCGCGGATGCCGTGGGCGTTTCGCCCGAGAAGCTTAACTTTGAGTACTCCATCTCGGGCAGTGGCGGCTTCAAGCCAGAGACGGCATTTGATGACGGTAAGTCACTGTGGCTTCGCTTGCCGGCTAGCGCGTCGCAGAACTGGCCTGTGGCGTTGATCAAGGACGGTAGTGATTTTGTGGTCGTCAACGCTATCCGCCGTGGCGGTTATCTTGTCGTGCAACGCTTGGCTGACACAATTGTCCTCCGCTCCGGCAAGGATGAAGTGCGTATTGAGCGTGGCCGCGGCCGCATCTTGGGGCTCTTCTGATGCGCGGCACGAAGACGGACCCCAATGTGACTGACGTGACCGAGGCGCAGCAGCGCACGGTCAAGGGCAAGCTGCCGCGCAACATCGTCGTGGCACTCGGCAGCATCGCCGCCGTGCTCGTTGGCGCGCTCGGTTACTACTTCCAGTCGATCAGCGAAGCGCAGCACGACGAGAGGGCGGAACAGGAGCGTGCCGAGCAAATCCGTGCGCGCTCGGGTTCGTCCGAAGGGGCCCAGAACCTGGAGCAGACGATCCGCGACCAGGCTGAGAAAGCGCGGCAGGAAGCGGAGCGCCAGCGCAAGCAGGCTGCTCCGGCCGATACGGGCAAAGCGCCGCTGATGACGGCGAGTGACCTGACCACCGGTGGCAAGGCAACACCAGCACCCGATGCGAAGCAAAACGAGAAGGATTCGATCTTTACCGCGCCGATCTACAAGAGCGGGGTGCGAAAGTCCCAGCTCGAAGGCAAGGGCGGTCCTGGCGCTGATGTAACCGATCCCGCGCAGATGCGCGTGCTCCAGCAGCAGGCGGCGGCGCGCGCTAGTGCAGCGGCGGCTGCCGCTTCGCAAGGCCAGGATGCGGCCGCACCGGCGGTCTCGGCGGACAAGCAGTTCCTCCGGGAGGCGGGCGCCATGACAACGCAGCGCACGAGCTTCGACGGAAAGCTACCGCGGTGCACGCTGAGCCGTGGGTTCGTCATCCCTGCGACGTTCGCGGGCGGGCTCAACTCGGACAAGCCGGGCGAGTTTCGGGCAAGCGTCGCGCAGGATGTGTACGACACGGTCAAGGGCGACTGCAAGATGATCCCAGCCGGTACCACGCTGGTGGGCATGTACAGCGCGGACATTGCCGTGGGCCAGGAGCGCCTCCTGACCGCATTCGTGCGGATGCAGTTGCCCAACGGCAAGACGGTACCGCTGCTGGGCATGCAGGGCGCCGATCCGGACGGTACCGCAGGCAATACCGGTGACGTCAACAACCATTTCCTCAAGATCTTCGGTGGCGCGCTGGTGATCGGCGCGCTGTCGCTGCGCTTTAACGACAACCCGACGACCACCACGGTTGGACCGGCGGGATTGGTTGCCTACGGGAATGCGGCAGGGCAGGTGGCCACGCAGACGGCGCAAACGATCCTGAGCCGTAACCAGAACATTCGCCCGACCATCTCGACCGAGCCAGGCCAGAACATGATGGTGCAGGTCAAGCATGACATCGTGCTGGAGCCCTATCGTGATTAAGCGGCTTGCGACTCTCGCACTCTGCCTGGTGGCGTCGACTGGCTCGCAAGCGGCGACGATCGAGGCGGTTGTCAGCCCCAATGCCATCGTGGTGCGGGCAGAAGGTCAGGCACGTGTGCACACCATCGACGGCAAGCCCGTCCTGTACTGCGGACTGGATGTGTTCCTCGGCTGGTCGGCTCGCCTGCTCGGCGCGCAGATCGCGCCGGGCGCGCAAGCGGGACCGGTTGTCACGCTGGATGGGAAAGACGTGACCATCGCCGCACTGCTGGTGCGCGAAGGATGGTTGCGCCCGGCCGTGCTGGATGACGCCGCACAGGAAGCGTTGGCCGAACGTCGCGGTGGATGGAAGTGCGCGCCCAAGACAGAGCCCTTTGCCCAGATGGGTAGCCGCGTGGATCCCAGGATCACAGCGGGTATCGCAATGAACGAATCATCGTACCGCGGCCGTCCCTGGCCGTGGACGCTCAATGTTGCGGGGCGAGGCATGTTCTTCTCCTCGCGCGAGGAAGCCTACGCGGCGGTCAAGCGTCTCTTGGCGAGCGATCGTTGCGACTTTGATGTGGGTCTGATGCAGGTGAACTGGTGCTACCACGGCAAGCGCTTCGCCTCGCCGTGGGAAGCCCTCGCACCCGCGACCAACATCCGCGTGGCCGAAGACATCCTTGCCGAGAACCTGCAGCGCAGCGGCTCGCCGATGAAGGCGGTGGCCTGGTACCACAGCGCGAATCCCGAGCGCGGTGGTCCCTATTTCTCCCGATTCATGAAACACGTCGCACAATTCCAATGATCCGGCCGCTCATTCTCTCTGCACTGGCGCTGCTTGCGGCGCCCGCTTTCGCGGCCGATACTGACCCGCTCGACTTCGACTACCAGGTTGTGGCCCGCGCCTCGGAACGGCCCGCGATGGTGTTCAACGATGGCCAGTCGACATACATCCAGCCGCGCCATGGCCAGCTCGTGCTGGCAGACGGCGCCATTCAAAACGGTCCCTACTGGGTGATCGACGGTGTGCCGGAGGTGGTTCGGTATTCCGTGAATGGCCAGCAGGTGGTCGCGCGCTGGAAGCGTGCGAACGGCTTTACGTCCGAGCCGGCCAATCCGGGTGGCGACATGCCGCGCTCGCTTGCCGCCATTACCGGCCGCCTTGCGCTGATCGGTAGCTATGCGGATGTCGCGCTGGTGCGCCCGGGTCGGTCGTCGCTGCCCCTCGCGCAAATGGTCAAGTCCATCGCCCCAACGGGGTGGAGCGGCACCGCGCAAAAGGACATCCCACTGACCGACGAAGTGTCGCTGGACGCGCGCGGCGGAGAGAACTGGCTGCAGGCGCTTGCCCGCGTGCTCGAACAGCGTGACCTCTACGCCGAAGTGGACTTCGCGCGTCGGAACATCGCTTTGCGAGGCACGCCGCCTAAAGCGTTCGGCGTCGAGACCGCACGGCTGTCGACGCCCGGCGGGATGCTGCGCGTGTCCGCACCCGCCATCGCGTCTCCAACGGAGGCCGCAAGCGCACCGTCTGGCACACCGCGGCCGGAAGGTCCGACGCTTGCCTCCGCGTTCAATGCGCTCGCCATACGCGACGCTAAGAATGGCCGCATTGAGGTGCGCTTCGATGCAGAGCCGAAGGACCTGGAAGTGCGCGACGCAGGTGGCGACAAGCTTCGTACCCGGTGGGATGACACCAAAAAGGTGCTGTCCTTTGCGACGGTCGATAACTTCACGGCGTCTGGCGCCGGTAAGCGCGTGGAAGTGGCGCGTGTGCCGGGCATCAACTTCTTGTTCCCGCGCGAGAACGATGCCGGACTTGAACGCGTCTTCGAGAAGGATGGTGTCACGTACCTCAGTTTTGCGAAGTCGATGGCAAGCATCTCTGTCTTCGGAGACAACCATCAGGGTGGGGGCGAGCAGAAGGACCGCTACTACAAGTTCAATGGGGTATCGGACCACCTGACCGTTATAGCGGATGGCAACGTCGTACGCGTGGATAGGCTGCCCGAGGTGAGGTTCTACGAGCGGGCCGTCCAATGATCGCACTGCGTATCGCTCTCATGCTCGCCGGCGCTGCACTAAGCAGTGTTGTGCGCGCCGACTGTCTTGACGACGCTGCGGCCTTCCACAGGGTAAGCCCGACGCTGGCGCGTGGTATTGCACAGGTCGAGTCTGGCATGCGTTCGTGGGTGACCAACACCAACACGAACGGGAGCGAGGACATTGGACTCATGCAGATCAACTCGGCACATCTGCCGCGCCTCGCGAAGTTTGGCATCACACGGCAGAGCCTGTTTGACCCGTGCACGAACGCCTACGTAGGCACGTGGATTCTCTCGGATTGCTTGAGCCGCTACGGCGAAACGTGGACCGCGGTGGGTTGCTACAACGCCGGCTCACCGGACAAGCGGCTGCGCTACGCGACCCGCGTGTACCAGAAGCTGCAATCCACCAAATAACCCATTCGAATTGAAACGGAAATCCGCCATGTACCAGTCTCGATCGTTGTCCCGGGTGTGCCGGGCTCTCCTTGCCGGCATCGCCGCTGCAGCCGCATGCGCGCATGCTGCCGTGCCCGCTTCGTCGCCGTTCGGCGCGGATACGTCGGGCAACTTCGAGCCGACGAAGCCGCTGGCTGGCGGCGGATGGCAGCTGTTGTCGGATCGTCGCACCGTCGCGTCGCGGTCCGCAGAGGCGTCGACAGTTGCGCCCGTTCAGGTGGCGGCGCTTGCGCCAGCAACCCCTGCCGTCGCGCCGGCCGCTCAAGTCGTTGCCGTCTCTTCGCCAGTTGCCATTGGCACGGCGCCGGTGCCTGCATCGCCGAACGCCCCGCGCGACTGGTCTGTTTCGCCTGCTGATGGCAACTACCGCGTGCTGATCGAGAAGTGGGCCCGCGATGCGGGTTGGACCACCGCACCGTGGGAGCCGGACCAGGACGTCCAGATTGAAGGGGCCGACGCCTACTCGGGCGATTTCAAGACGGCGGTCCGCCGCGTCCTGTCGGCCACCGAGATGACCGACTACAGCCTGAAGCCGTGCTTCTACTCCAACAACCTCGTTCGCGTGGTGAAGCTCACCACGAAGTGCGACCCGACGAAGTGAGCAATCTGCCATGAAGCTGAACCAAATTCTTCGCCCCGCGACCGGCGCTGCCCTGGTGTGCACGACGCTCGCCGGCTGCGTGTCGCCGACGCTGCTCAAGGACGTCCGTCAGACCACTGACGTGACCACGATGCAGATCACGCAGACCACCGAAGAGCTGTACGCACGCATCCGGCGTGACCGCGCGGCTGTCGAAGCCGAACAGGAAGTCGACCGGCCGTTTCTCGCTGGCAAGCGTGTGCCGGTAGCCCGCAACGTGACGCTGCCGGTGGCCCTGCGCAACAACGTCGATACGCTGGTGGTGTTTCCCGAACGCTCAATGTCACTCGCGGTCGCCGCGCAGCGCGTGCAGATGGCCACGGGCATCCCCGTCAAGATCGAGTCTGATGTGTACCTGCCGCCGAACCTGCTGCTGCCGCGCGCGTTGGCCGCGCAGGCACAGCAGCAGTTGCGCACGCAGCAACAAGGGCAGGGCGGTGCGATGAACCCGCTGGCCCAAGGATTGGGACCGGCTCCCGCGCTGAATTCGCCGCTGCCGGCGGCTTTGACCGCGGCCGGTGGTATCGGCATGTCGCAAAGCACTGCGCTGCTGGAGACGCCGTTGAGTGTCGAGTTCAAGAACAGCGAGAAGATGCCGCTGGCGAACATGCTCGACCTGATTGCGACGCGTCTGGGCATCAACTGGGAGTACAACGCCGAGAAGGGCGTTGTGCGCTTCTACCGCCTGGTGACCAAGACCTGGCAACTCCCGATGGCTGGTGGCACGAACTCGTTCACGACAGAGTTCAAGCAGTCGGCTGAGGGCAACTCGTCGGGCAGCGCCGGAGGGGCGGGCGCGTCGACTCAGATCGACGCGGCAGCGAAGGCGGAAATCAAGGAGCAGAACGATCTCGACGGTATCAAGACGAGCATCTTGCCGGCCATGACCCTGGTCGGTAGCTCCGAATTGAACGCTGGCACCGGCGTCCTCACGCTACGCGACACCAAGGAAGCGGTCGATGCGGCTGACGAGATCATCCGCAAGCAGATCGCCATCTACTCCCGCATGGTGACGCTCAAGTTCCAGATGATCGACCTGACCGTGTCGGACGCCGGCGAGGCGGGCATTGACTGGAACGTGGTGCTGACGAAGGCCCTGCAGAACATCCCCGGCTTTACGGTGAACGCCCTGTCGCCGGCGACGCTGGTGTCGTCGACGGCCGGTAGCGTGGGCCTTGGCATCACCTCGGGTGGCTTCAACGGGACACAGGCCATCGTCAACGCGCTGAAGCAGTATGGCACGGTGACGTCTGGCCTCACGATCCCCGTCTCGATGCGCAATCGGCACGGCTTCCAGTACAACAACCGGCGAACGTTCTCGTACGCCTCTGGCTCGACACCCGCGACGACGACCGCGGGCGGTACAGGCGGCATTCCGGGGATCGTCACCTCGACCGCAACCGTCGGCTTCAAACTGGCCGCCTACGCCGATGCGACGTCGCGCGATGACGTGAACCTGACGATTGCGTTGGATCAGTCCAAGCAGGACGGTCCGCTGGAAAAATTCACGTCCGGCGCGGGGACCAACCAGCAGTCCGTGCAGACGATCAACATCGTCGGTAAGGGCATTCCGAAGCAAGACATCATCGTCCGCAACGGCCAGACCGTACTGATGGCAGCACTGGATCAGGACGACACCGCGAACACGCGTCGCACGCTTGGCGAGTCGTTGCCGATGCTTCTCGGCGGCTCGCAGACCGTGTCGAAGACCCGCACTTTCACGCTGCTGCTGGCAACGGTCATGGTGCAGGATCACGGGGAGGGCAAGTAAGCCATGCAGGCACTTCGAATCCTTCTCTCTGACGTCGTGGGCCTCTACCGACGTTACCTGGTTGTGGCGTCCCTCACATGGCTGCCGTGTCTATGTCTCGTTGCTTTGCCAGTCTTGGGCAATCGGGTCGAGGTAGCAGTCATTACAGGGGTACTGACGCTGGTGTTCCAGGGACTGCTGTCGATCTACGGTTTGTCACTCGAACACCGGATGGCGACCGCTGGAGACCGTACTTGGTCAGTCGAGGTTTGCGGCGCAGAGCTCGGCGCCATCGCGGACGCTGAATGCGCGGCGATGCGCCATCGCGCGGCGTTCTATGCTGCCAACTATCTGCGCCAAGTCGTTAATGCGGCACAGATGGTCGTGAACGTTCTTCAGCGAATGACTGCTGTCGTACCGTTCGTGCTGTTCTGGCTGGTCGTCGCCGGCTTGCTCATGGACGCGGCGACCACCGTGTCGATGGCACGTAAGCTCTGGGTTTTCGCTCAGACCTACCCGGAAGCCTCCGCGAGGCATGTCGCCGAATGGCTGGCGGTCACCATGACCTCGGGCGCGTTCCTCTTCGGTGCGTTGCGACCGAGCGCCTTCGGCTTCTGCAACCAGTTCCGCGCCGACTGGGAACACGCGCTTCGCCGCCGACTGAATCTGCCTTCGAGCGAGACACCTACGCTTTACGGGCTGGATGGCAATGACCGGTCTGCGGCAGACGAGATGGGTGAGTACAAGGCGTTCCTGCAGGCCCGACTGGGTCTCAAGGCCGCTCGTACAGATGCCGCGGCCGGAGCTGCCCGATGATCATCGAGATCCACGGCAAGGCGATTGCCTTCGGGATGCAATGGCGAACGCTGACGGGCAATGCGCCAGCACCGGACCTGGCTGCGAAAGTCGCCAAGGAAGTGAAGGCCGCCCGGATCTGGCACGACGGCGCCGCACTGCATACCGGATATCTCACGCCCGAGGATGCGCAGACCAAGGTGAAGGACAAGGTCTACTCGGCCGCGATCGCCATTGCCAGGATGCCGGACCTCATGCCGAATGTGCTTTTCGCCTACCGGCTGGAGAACGCGGGAGCCCACGTGGGCTATTTCGTGTGCGGCATCCTCAAAGGTCGGCCGCGCGTCGGCTTTGACCGTGTCATCGCAGACGAAGCCACGCTCTCGGAGGTGATCAAGGACTTCGCGGAGAAGGCAGGCGGCGCTTTCCGGCTGGCGGGCAATTTGCCCGAGCTTGCGCGGTTGCTGGGGGCGACGGCTCCCATCAGTTATGTGGAGTTGCACCTCGATGCCGTGGCCGCTGCGGCCGATTCGCACGCGGCCCTGCGCAAACCGAGCGCCGCTGCGACGAAGAAGCGTCTGGCGCTATTGGCGATGGTGGCAGTTATCGGCGCGTTGGGTGGCAAGTTTGGCGTTGCCGAGTATCGCGCGTATCAGCTGCGAATGAACCCGCCACCGCCGCAGAAGTCGCCGGCCGAACGCTATGCCGAGGACATTTTTGCGCGGTCTGCCGCACCGGCGGCCCAGGCGCGCGCAGCTATCCCACGCTTTGCGAAATGGTTCGGGGAGACAGTGCCCGTCGTGGTCGGCGGCTGGAAGCTCTCTACGCTCACGTGCAAGTCGGTTGGCGTTCCTAAGGCGACGTGTGAAGCGATCTATGAGCTTGACCAGAAAGAAGGCGATGGTGGTACGCGTGGGGCGACCAACACAACGTTTATCGCCGCGCTCCCGGACAGCTTCTCCAATCCGGTATTCGGGCGGGAGGACAAAGAGATCACGGTGACGGTGAACGCTTCGTTTGGCGACATGGTGTCACTGGGAACGGTACTCGATGGCCTGCCAAGCGCCATGGCGTTGCGTACTGACTATGGGTCGGTTCTGCAGCTTCTGCGTCCCGCGGCGAGCAAGGCAGTCCTCAATGATCTCGTTCCGTTCGGCGCGATTCCGCCCGAGGGGCTGGGTTCCGTACCGCATGTCTACAAGGTCGCCAATTGGGAACTAGACGGTCCGCTGCGCAATGCCGGAATGGTTGCCTCTTTTCCGCCCAACGTGTCGGTGAACGAACTGGTTTTGACTGTGAAGCTGGACACCGATCCCACTATCAAAGAATCGAAATTCATGCTCAGCGTCAAGGGCGACGCCTACGCGAGGGACTAATAAATGAAACGGATTACGGCACCCATTCTCGTGCTTCTCATGGCTGGCGCCGCCCATGCCGAAGAGGTGAAGACGGTCACCCAGTTGTTGCTGGAAAAAGATGCGCAGCTCGCTTTGCAAAAGCTCGATAAGGACATCGCGACTACTGCGCCGGCACCGGCGTCGGTGAACGCGGTACCAGCGGCACAGCAATCGCGCGGGCGCAGCGAGGCACCGAAGACGATTGCGGTCTACGGGATGGACGGGCGCGCCGCAGGCTTGCCTCTCACGCTGCGCAGCTATGTCAAATGGGATGACCAGGTCTACGCAGCCAAGGTCGGGGGCACTCTGAAGGGTTACAAGGTCATCTCGATCACAGAGGGCGGAACGCGCCTTGCGCGCGGCAAGCATGTCATTGATGCTGACCGGGTTGATGATGACGCTGTGATTCTTGTGGGGAATGAGCAGGGCAGCGCACGGCCCTCGCCGTCGCCGACGCCGGCAGGTACAACGCCGGCCGCCGCGGCCCCCGGAGTGCCAACTCCGGGGGCGATGCCGATTCCGGTGCCCACACCGGGGGCGCTGCCACTGATGCCTGTGCCTGCAGCTGTCGGCGCAGCACCGATCGCACCAACGATGCCAACCAAGGGTTGAGGGCGCCATGCTATTCGGCAAAAGAAAAACTCTGGTGCCTGAGTCGGGCGGCGGGATCACTGTATTGTCGGGCGCAGGCTCGGTTGTGAAGCCGTCGCAGCCGATTGAGCCAACTCTGACCACATCGGACTACGGCGCGGCGCAAGCGAGCGAAATCCGCACCACTGACGATCTGCCAACCGTCGCGCGCGTGCTCTACGACGAGCTCGGTCTGGCGCAGTCGCTGCGCCATCAGCTTTGCCCGGTGCTCATTGAGGAGGCTGCGGAAGGCGGCCGCGGGAAGTTCGCATTGATCTTGCTCGCCGACATGCGTCATTCCGATGTCACGGAGGAGATCCTTCGGCAATGTCGCATGCGGCATGAAGCTGCGTCGCCGCTCATTTACACGGCCGCCCCGCAGGTCATGACCGCGCTCTCACGCGGCGTCGAGATGCGGGCCCGTCGTGCCGCCAGCACGATGCCCGGCGCACGTAACGCCAGCGCGCTGTGGCAGACGTTCCTTGCCGCCTCCCAGTTTGCTTTGCGCGAACAGGCCTCGGATATCCACTTCGAGGCCAAGGACAATAGCGAGCTCTCGCAGATCCGTTTTGCGATCGATGGCCATCTCGTGGCGCCGCCCGAGTTCCAGATCCGTACCGGCGACCTCCTAGATATGCTGGGCTACGTCTGGCAAAAGGGGAAGGGGGGCTCGCAGGGCCTCTTTAGCCGCATCCTGCCGCAACAGACGAGCGTTCGCGCCGAAGTCGACAGCGTGCCGCTGGTATTCCGCTGGGCGTCCATGCAAAGCGCGGACGGCCACGTCACCGTCATGCGGGTGAATCGAGAGAAGGCGGCGACCACGGACGTCGACTTTGTGAATGACCTGGGGTTCTTCCAGCAGCAGGCCGACGTGATCGACCGCTGCACCATGCAGATGGGCGGCGGCACGGTGCTGGTCGGCACGGTGGGTTCGGGCAAGACGACGACGGCCCATGCCGTGATGCAGCGACTGCCGGACTGGATGAACAAGATGTCGATCGAGGACCCGGTCGAACTCATGGCACGGGGAACGCACCACTTTTCCGTTGCGCGCCAGCTGGATGGCGCGAATCGCGAGGATGACCCCTTCATCGTTGCGAAGCGCCAGTTGAAGCGGATGAATCCCCATTTCGTCATGATAGGGGAAGTGCGGGACTTCGAATCCGCTGGTCTCTTCCGCGACGTGGCGGGCGCAGGCCTGCGTGCGCTCACGACAGTGCACGCCCCATCAGCGACGGCTGCAACAGATCGACTGGCCGACAGCGAATTGCAGATTCCGCGCAGCGTGCTGGCGACTCCGGGGTTCGTGAATCTGTATGTCTATCAAGCGCTCCTGCCGAAGACATGCACGTGTGGCCACGTGGGTGCCGAAGCGAAGCAAATCCTGGGCGCGGCGAAGCTGCGGCAGATCGAGCGTCTCTTCGCCTTTGACGTGGATGGCATTCGCCTGCGTCGGCAGGAGGGATGCGACCACTGCCGGCGGGCGAACCTGCCTGACCTCAACGGCATCCGTGGGCGTGTGATGGCCGCGGAGATGTTCGAGCCGGACGAGCTGGACCTGATGTACATCCGGGACGCGCGGGCGATCGAGCTTCAGGCCCACCAGCGTTCAAAGCGCGAGACGGGCTTCGATGTCCCGGACTGTACGGGGAAGTCGGTACTCGAGGTGGCGATGTATCACGTCCATGCGGGCACTGTGGATCCCCGTGAGGCCGAGCGCATTCTGTCGCTGGACGGCTATGAACAACGCCTGAAGCGCATGCTGTCGCACGTAAAGGGAGCAAACGCATGATCCAGCGTCTCAAGAAACTGCTGAGCCGCCGTCAGGCGTCCGCGTCCGTCAGTAAGCCTGCCAGTGGCTCGGTGGGACGTTTCCCAGACAAACTGTGGCAGGCGCGTTTCGAGTTCGCGGCCAAGCGAGCGGACTACTACTACGACCTCGCGATGCGCATCGAGAAGATGCCGGGCGAGCCAATCTCCAACCACTTTGCGAAGGATGCGGCCCGACGCGCGGGGAAGCCGCTGGGAATTCTGGCGGCGCTATGGCTGGCTCGGAGCGAAGGCCTCGATGGCGAAATGCAGGAGGCGCGCTTGGCTGACATCCTGCGCGGAACGGTGCCAGACGAAGACCTCGCCATCATCGCCGTGGCCGAGCAGGGCGGTGACCTGAAGCAGGGGCTGTTCAAGCTGGCCGAGAACCTGCGCACCATGAGCGACGCGAAGGCGAACATCGTGATCATGCTGGCAAGCGTGGGGCTCACACTCATCATCCTGCACGTCTATTTGGGTGCGATGGCGTTTCTGGTGGCACCGATGCTGGATCGCAGCTTCGCGAGCCTGCTACCGGTGGAGGCTTATGGGCCGATCGCCAAGACGTTCCACTATTCCGCGCAGTTCCTGCGCAACTGGGGATGGTTGGTGCTGATTGGTGAACTCGCCGTCGCCTACTGGGTGGCTCGCGCCTTGAAGAACTACACCGGCAAGTACCGGCAGTGGCTGGACAACAAGGTCATTCTGTTCGACTTCTTCCGACGCTTCCAGGGCGCTCAGTTTCTGTCGGCGATGGCATCTGTGACGCAGAGCTTTGGCGGTGATGCCAAGAACCTGTCGGCCGCACTGGAATTGATGCGCAGCCACGCGTACCCCTATCTCGCGCTGCACATCGATCGCATTCAGGTCACGCTCGACGAAAGCCCGAATGCCGGCGGAAAGATCTTCGACACCGGATTGTTCGACCAAGACACCTCTTTCCGCATTCAGGACATCGCCGAGTATCAGGACAACCTGTCGGAGATGCTGCAGACCGTTTCCAACACGCTCTTGCAGACCGCGCCGCGCGAGCTTGAGCAACGTGCGTCCGGCTTCAATCGCAAGGCGTCGATCTTGCTCATCGTCCTGATCACGAGCCTGGCCTTCATGCCGGCATTCATGGCACGCGAGCTGAAGTCCAGTATGCAGACAAACAGCATTCGTACGCATCAGAAAAGCATCCATCCCTCCACTCTCCCATCCAACTGACGAGGAATATCCCATGCAAACCAACCTGCAAGCGCTGACCCCGGCCGACGACGACAAGGCTAATGACACGCCGATGCCTCTTGCCCAACTGACCCGCGCCGAACAGTACAAGCGCATTCGCTCAAATCCACGCCTGCGTGGCCAGCACGGCGGCATCTTGGACGAGTATGGCTTTTACCTGCTGCTCGCGGCGTTGACCCTCGTTGCCATCCTGGTGCTCTTCTCGCACAACTCGGTCGACACGCAAGTGCAGCAGTTGACGACCGAACTCAACAACGTGATGGGAAAGGTGAAGACGAACTACCGCGGTCAGTACAGCAAGGTGTCGGTGAGCTCGCTGATCGACAACGGCATTTTCCGCGACCTCACGACGATGACCGACACGGGTGGCACCATCTCGATTCAACCGGGTGGCGGTACGCTCGACGTGGCGCCGGCGCGTCTGCTGAGCAACAACGATAGCGTCCAGTACACCGTGCCGAACCAGCCAGATGCCGCGTGTCCGGCGATCGTTGCCGCGTTCCAGAGCAGCGCTGGCCGTATCACCGTGAACGGCACCACTATCAAGGACGTGGGCGGTTCGGTGGATCCCAGCAAGGTGAAGTGCTCGGGTGACAGCAACACGATCAACCTGTTCATGTCCTGATCGCTCAGGCGTCTGAAGGACGAGATGCCCCGGCCGACGGCCGGGCTTTGGCTTAGGAGAGCGTAATGCTGTTGAGCAACTATTCGATGGGTCTGCTGGTGAGCAGCATTGCCTTGGTCGGGTCTGTCGCGTGGGCGTATGCCGATCAGGAGGAAAATCTCGCCGTCGGCACTGGCAACTATATGGCCAACATTGCACAGGCCGTGAACACGTACACATTCGAGGCGTTCACGGATCTTGCGAAGAGTCCGACCGGACCGACCAACCTCACAGTTAGCGGCAAGATGATTGGCGTGGCGAACCCGCTGCACCCGACTGTGCAGGACCTGATCAACTTTGGGCTGCTGCCGATTGGGTACTCCGACGTGAGCCCGCTCGGTCTGTCATTCCGCGTGGATCTGACGCCCACCAACTGCGCGGGGGACATCACGGCATGCTCGATCCCCGGCCTCGTCTACTCGACAGCGGGGTATCGGGACGGCATCGGCCGTGTACGCACCGACCTGATGGGGGCTGCTGTGGTGAAGGCAGGCCAAGATGCCGGCGTGTCGTTTGCGGAAACGCCGGCGACGATCACTGGCATGGCTGCGACCTGGCAGGCGCCCAACCCCGTATCGGGTCAGCCTACGGGTGTTCTGGCGATGCGTGTGGGAAGTAGTTCGCTGCTGGCGCAGTCCATGAACCAGTATTACAAGCGGGATGGGTCGCTGAGTTTGACTGGCGCTATGGACGCCAACAACCAGGCGATGAATCGGGTGGGGAATTTCCAGTCTAACGGGTCCGTGTCGGCAGCTGGAAACGTCGCAGCCAGTGGGAATGTAACTGGCAACGGGGTCTACGGGAACGCCGTTCAGTCATATGGAAACGTTACCGCCGCAGCGAATGTTAGCGGAAACGGTGTGTATGGCAACTACGTGCAATCGAATGGGGGCGCGTATGTGGCGGGTGCGCTAACGGCAAATACTATCGCCGGTAATGGCATCACTTCGTACGGAAGTGTGGCGGCGTCCGGATATGTCACCGCAGCAGGAGCGCTTGTACCATCAACGGGGCCACTGCAACAGGTATATGACGGTCAATCTTGTGGAGATCCACAAGGATCAATTCGAAGCGATACCTCCGGAAAGATCTTGTCATGCCAATCGGGGGTATGGCGTAGCGCCGGCGGTGGCGTCGCTAAGGCGGTCGCTCAAGTCTATATGACGAACTGCAGTGACCTTATGGTCCGGTACACGGACGGCACGGAGGGGATGGTCACGCGGTTTGGCTTCAGTTGCTAGTGAAAGGCGCATTAACGACAACGAGCCAGCAGATGCTGGCCCGTTGTCGTTATTTCAGCTTGATATCACTGGCACCTGAGCGCCACCACGCCGGTCACGTCGCCACTGCTCGGGGTTGGCATGGCATAGCCAACAGCTAGTACAGGGTGTGCCGCATCGGATCCCATCACTTGAATGTGGGCTAGTACGCCATTAACGATAGCGATACCGGAAATCGTGGTGCCGGTCACGCTGGCGGTCGCCGCGGTGTCGCTGCCGACTGCCACGGAAATGTTAAAGCTCTCCAGCAGCGGGCCGTTCAGATCGATGACTGCGGTTGCGCTGTTGACCTTGCCAGGCGCAAAGTTGCCCGAAATTGCGGTGGGGCTGGTACTTGCCGCGAATGAGCAGTTGAGCTTGGCGGTCGGGCCGGGCGTCCTGGTGAGCGACAGCGGCTTGCCGGCCACATAGTGATCTCCTTGATTCACGCTGACGGCCCCCAGGCTAGACGTACCATTAGTCCAGCGACCGATGGCGAAATTGCCGTCGCCCGTAACGTCAGCGACGACACCCGTACTTAGTGACACTGAACTAACAGAATCGGCTGCGAAGGTCGTGTATGCGCCCGTTGCAGTGACCTTTTGAAGCGTGGCAGGCAGGTTGTTCGTGGCTACCGAGAAGCTCGTTGGCCGCGTTGACGTTTCGTTATGGGGGACGAACACAAGCGCTAGCGGGTCGACAGCAACGGCTGCCGCAGTACCTTGAACTGTAATGGTCGGAGCCGGCGTCGTCGGGGTGCTAGGTTGCTGAGCCTGCGTGCTGCTGTCACCTCCACCGCCGCCGCAGGCGGCAAGGGCCAGCAGGGCAGCAGTAGAAGCGATGGAGAGAGCGAGTTTTGTCTTTTGCATTTTTTTCTTCCTCTGATGTTCAGAATGGACCGCGATTTGATTCGAACCGCTTGATTCCACTCTACCGACTCAATCCGCGAGTCAAGTCGGTGCAAGAACTATCGGCCGCGATTGTTCAGCGCGGCCTGAATTTTCTTGTCCGTTTTGTACTGGCTCAGAGCGTACGTCGACCAGATCGCTGCCGGAATCCAGCCGATGATGGTGATCTGAAGGATCAAGCAGATGATCCCGGCAAAGGGCCGGCCGATCGTGAAGAACTGAAACCAGGGCAGCAGGATGGCGAGGGGTAGGCGCATTATATTAAAAATGTGTCAAATACGATAAAGGCAGCAAGAATACAAGAGTCGGGGCCGCTATTACAACGGCATTCCGGTTCTCGCACTGCACCCCCAATGCGAGGGGGCGCTACATTGAGCGGTACGGCGTCGTTCCGCAGTGGTTGCAAATGTGCCTTGCTGCACGCGAAGAATGGCTGGTGCCGCCATAGACGGATGCTGCGCGATCCGCATACGTTGCAAGCTATTCCGTTCTTGCCTGCGTGAGGCGGGTTCGCTCTCGCTCTCGCGTATTGCTCGACGCTAGGCAACCGACTCCAATTGCGTAACAGTGCAAAAAGAGCCAGTCCGATGTACGAGAACAAGAAGCGGACGAGCGCCCACTTCCAAGGATTCTTGCCGAGCCGGTTGGCCGGCCCACTTGAAGCCGAGATAGGAAGGGACGACGTAGAGCAGAACGACCTGCAGGCACTTGATGGCGAATAGCACTAGCGGTTTCCTTACACCTTGCGACGCCGACCGAGCTGCACATTTCCGAGCGTGCCGCTGCATCCGGGGCAGGAGAACGTATTGCTCAACTCAATCTTCGGTGCAGTGTTGGCGATGAGGTAAGGCGTGCGGCAACTGCGGCAAGGTGCGAGATCGAGTTGCGCATCCGTCGACATGGACCGGCAGATGTGACAGGCGCGATCTGCACTGATTCGAGAGTCAGGCCCAAAGAACTTTTCGAACAGGTCGTACGTGGCGATGAAGGCCTCAGGCACGTTTGCGCCGAATGCCAGGCCGACGCGATAAAGCGTCACCATCATCGTTGCCTGCAAGCGATGCAAGGGCTGGTCGAAGTACCACACCATCGACGTAGGCAACTGGCCGGTGGGCGACGACGAGCCGTGAATCGCCTGAAATAGCTGGCGAGTCTTGGCAGAGTTGATGCCAAGCAGTGATGTCACCGTGGACGCGCGGCAGTACTGCCTGATCATCATCTCGCTGTAGACCTTCTTCTTGAGTGGATCGAGGCGGAGATTCGACCAGCTATGCTTCACATTGATGCGGTCTGCGCGCATGGGGACCGTAGCCAGGAAATGGTGGCCAATGACATCGGGCGACACGCGCGCGGTCTCGAATTCGAGCCAAAACCGCTTGCTGTCCAAACGCCAGCGGAACATCGGGAAGTCAACCTTGGAGATGGCCAGGTCGAGCACATGCTGCGGCAGCGATCGCAGGTACAGCGCCAGTTCTTTGCTGATGCCCAGCAACGGCGCTGCGAGAATGCTCACGTGCAGCAGCTCCACCATCAACCAGATGTAGTGCCGGTTGTTGTAGAAAAGGCGCAGCTTGTCGTCGCCGCTCCATGCTGGCAGCTGCGAGCGCAGCTTGTCCACCGCAACCGTGGTGGTGGTGCTTTCGGTGAGGCACTTCCAGTCGTGGACATCCATGAGTGTTGGGACCACAACAAGGAAGGGCGTACCCATCAGGTCGCGCTGCGTGGCGACTGCCTTGCGCATCTTGTCGATCTGGGCGCGATCAATATGCAGGACGGCGTCAAGTTGGGGATGCGCTCCCAAGGCTTCGGCGAGATGGTCCGTCAGGTGGTAGTTGGCCGAACGGATTCGGTCGCACGTCATGCGTGTCAGTTGCAGGCGCTCGAATTCCGCGGTAAGGGATTGTTGTTGCATGGCTGCAGGCCTCAGCGAGTTTGGAGGGCGGCACGGATGTCGGCGTGCAGGCGCGCGACGATGCTGTCAAGGACGGCAAGGGTCGACTTGAACTGCTCGATGCTGCCGTCCATCTGTACGGCCATTTGCGTCGTTGCAAAGGAGGCCACAGTCTTCTCGAACTGATCAACGAGTGTCGAGAGGGCGTCGCTTGCCTTCGTACGGCGGTCGAGCAACGTCGTGCGCTCCTCAATCTCCTGTTCGATGGTGGCGCGCCGGCCCTCGATGCTGGCGAGATTGGTCCTTGCGGCTTCCAACTCCTCATTCTTGGCGGCCAGTGCATCTTCCAGCGTGGCGTAGCCTGACGGCACCACCGGCACTTCGACTTTCTCGGAGCGGGCATTGGCGCGCGCATCTGCAACGCGCTCGTTAAGTTCACGGGATTCGCGCTCGAGGTCCTGGATGCGCATTTGCTGCATGCTTTGCGCATGGTTGTGCCGCGTCAATTCCTCGCGGACGTGGCTCAGCGCCGCACGATCGGCATCGCGTTCTGTGCTGAGCTTCGACACTTCTTCGGTGAGCCGCCGGATCTCGATGTCCTTGTCGGCGTTGTCCTGAACGGTGTTGGCCAACTCGGAAGTAGCCATGTCGAGGCGAGCGCTGACGTCAATCACTTGTTCTTGCTTCTTGCGAAGCTGAGCAATGTAGTCGCGGATGTTGCTGCGACGGAAATCCGGATCGTTCTCCTTGTACTCGATGACGGCGTCGATCTCTTCGTCGGTGTAGTGACTGCTGCGCAGAATCATCAGCTCGCCGATGTTCAGCTTGGAGAGTGCACCGTTATGGCTCAGGAAACGGCGATAGAGGCCGAGGTAGAGCTTGGCCTGGTTGGGATGCAGTCCGAGCTGCTCTTCGGCGATGGCGTTGAAGATCTCCCAGCCGCGCATGCGCGCGCCGCGCGTATCGCCGAACTCGTTGATTGAGGACTCCATGGAGGCGTCGTGGACGTGCTGCAAGTCCGAGCCCATCTCGAGCAACAATCGCTCGATCTTCTCGCGCGTGCGCTGGATGTTGCGAATGCTTTCGCACAAGCGATTGAACACTTCATCGCTGATGCTGGACCCGAGCGCTTCGCGCAGCCGTGCCTTCCACATATTGGGGTCAACGATGTAACCATTGGGCTGTGCCTCCGCGTTCGGCACCAATGCGTTAGATGATTTCTTTTTCTTTTCAGGCATGTTTCTCTCAAATAAAGGACACGACAACCAGCGCAGCGACCCATTCGTGTCGTCAAGTCTCATGCAGCGAGAGTACGAAACGCTTGCCCATCCATGCGGGCAGAAAGCTACGTTTTTTGGGATGCGTTTTTCCGGTCGCCCCGGAAAGCTGGTTGCTTGTAAGCGTGTTATCGGGGCAAGGGCTGCCCGATTTAGGTATTTACCCCTACGCTACGGGGTCCATTTAAGTTGGGCGAAAGGCAGAAATTAATAAAAATAACATCAGAGATATATTTCGCAATATGGGATGGCGTGAGCATGCTCACAGTATTTCCCCGCAAAGACGCATGTTTTTGGTGAGCTTTCCGGTCCCAATGCCGTGATTTCCTCAGCTACGATCTACTCAACCCCGCGTCCAGGACGCATCGACCAGCGAAGCACGCCCCTGAGTGGCGTTGCCTTCCGCCCATCTCATTTCCCATCGGCCAGCGTGCTTGCGCCATGCATCGGCATGCCGCAAGCGCGTTCGCGCGCGCCATCCACGGGTTTCCTTGCTCGTCCGAGCATCGAAAAATCGCCTGGCATCCGCCAGGAAATCCCTTGCAATGTTTCTGGAGAGAAACCGTGGAGTTCCTTACCAATCTCGTCAAACGTCCCCTGCAGTTGCTGCTTCTCTGCATGGTGTTGTATCTCGCGAGCAAGTCCTTTGTCGTGGGCCTATTTGTGGCAATCGTTGGCGTTTCATTTCTGTACAGCAAGGCTGTCTCGTTCAATCGCAGCGTGCCTGCAGCGCCTAAGGTCTCGATGCCGGACTACCCGTCCAAATCGAAGCCCCAGACACCTCAGCCGGAAGAGCAACCCGAGCAGCAGTACGAACGCTCTGCGGTTGTGACGCCGATTCGTCGAACAGGAACGCACGATCATTCCTGACTACCGCCGCCCGATTTTCGGGCGGCTCCTTCCACCTGCCGCGGGTACCCGATACCCGCCAACTGGTCGGTCTTCGGGCGCCCGTTCGGAGATCATCATGGAAACAAGTACAGCAGGATGCCAGCTGGACTTCTTTGGGGATGCGGCGACCATCGTTGCGTCACGCTCCAAGGTACGTCCTCCGCCAGATCCCACCCTTCAGGACGAATCGGTCCGCGAGCGGATGGTTGATGCGCTCATTAGCTTCGCCTGCGGAAGCCGTCACGGCGTCAACATGCCCGAGTCGCTGTTGGACTGTGCAAAGCTGCTGCGCAATCGCATCCAGAATGAGACGGTCGATCGGAAAGAACTCTCGATGACGATCGGCTGGATCTTTGGATACTGGGACGGCGCCATTCCGTACACATACGTCTGCGAGATCAGCGGTGTGAGTCCTGAAGTCCTGCAGGACGTGATCCTTACTAATGTTCGCTTGAAAGCCGACTACGACGAGGTCAAGCGTTTGTGCTACGGCGCTCTTCTTTGAAATCCCATGTCACTGCTCAACATCATCAAGCAGGCAACAGCCATCCTCAGCGGTGCGCGGTCTAAGTCAGATCCTAAAGTAGCCGTGTCAGTGGGAACTGGCGCCGAGAACGAGTTCGAGATCCTGATCAATGGCATCCCGAACCTGTTCCGAGACGAAGGCAGTTGTGTCGTCCATTTCGTAGCTCAGTTCGACCGCTGTATCCAACACACCGAGTTCGGCAACAAATTGCTCCCGGAAGTCATTCCACGCTGGAGCAAAGTGCAGACGTACGACCAAGCAGGGGTAACGCCCCAGTCGGTTGCCGAAGCGGTGATGCGCGAGTCCAAGCAGGAATCCGCTGGTGCAAAGCGCAAGGACTCGAAGCCCGATCGCGACGCCGTGGACATTGAATCGACGGGCCGGGCCATGTCGGAGCCGCGGCATCATGTGCCGAAAGCGGAAGCTTCGTCATCTAGCTACACCGTAGGCAAGCTTGTGGAATGGGGCGAGATGGAATTTCCCAACCGAAAGCCTGGCGGCAAGCCAACTTATACGTCGTTCGCTGTGAAGCTTGACACCAGCAATGGTGTCAAGACGCTTCAGGGCGAAGGTCTCAAGGACGTCCTGGCGGATGCACACTGCAAAGTTGGGGAGAGGGTCGGCATTAAACGTCTCTATAAGGAGAAGGTTCCTGCGTTTGACCACGCAACGGGGCGTCCCATCTTTGAACGGGGCACGCAAAAGCAGAAACTTTGGGACCGTTGGGTCTGGTCCATTAACCGAATTCATTGACAAGGAAACAACATGGCATCCGTAAATAAAGTCATCCTCGTGGGCAACCTCGGGGCTGATCCTGAAACCCGTTATCTGCCGAGCGGTGACGCCGTTACCAATATTCGCATCGCAACCACTGATCGCTACAAGGACAAACAGTCCGGCGAGTTCAAGGAAGCGACGGAATGGCATCGTATTGCCTTCTTCGGAAAGCTGGCGGAGATTGCCGGCCAGTATCTGAAGAAGGGCTCCTCCGTCTACATCGAGGGCCGTATCCGTACCCGCAAATGGCAGGACCAGTCCGGCCAGGACAAGTACAGCACCGAGATCGTCGCCGATCAGATGCAGATGCTTGCTGGCCGCGGAGGTTCATCAAATGAAGATGGTGATGGCGGTTATGGGCAGCAGTCGCACGGTAGCCAGGCTAGCGGAAGCGACGGCAACTACGGCGGCGGTCAACGCAGCCAAGGTCGTCGTCAGCAGCAGCCAGCCCAGTCAAATGGATTTGAAGACCTAGACGAAGATTCGATTCCATTCTAGCCAATGCAGTAGTCACATTCGATTGACATCCGCCCCTCCCTCGGCCTTCGGCCGCCGCCTGGTGGCGGAAAGGGAGGGGATTCCTTCTGCGCTATGCCGCGATGGCAGAGTCGCTTCGGTGGGTTCCTGCTGCTGACGGCCTGACAGCGCCGTTCACTTCACAGGCTATCCGGGCTGTGCTTGCGCACCCGAGCGAAGCGACGCTCGTGTCCTGCCCTTCGATCATTTCCAGACCTCTTGCGAGGATATTCATTGCGCCGACCACGTCGGCGTTGTTCTCGTAGCCGCATCCGACGCACCTGAACAGCGCCTGCGCCTTGCGATTGTCGGCCGAAATGTGGCCGCAGCATGGACAGGTGCGGCTCGTGTTCCGCGGCGGCACCGCGACGAAGTAGCCGCCGCGCCATGCCGTTTTGTACTCAAGCTGGCGACGGAATTCGCCCCAGCCCTGGTCCAGAATGGCCTTATTGAGCCCACTCTTTGCGCGGACGTTGCGCCCCGGCGCGTCGACCGTACCGCTGGCCGATCGCGTCATGTTGCGAACCTGAAGGTCTTCGACGGCGATCATTGCGTGGTTTTTGCTGATCGTGTTCGATGCCTTGTGGAGAAAGTCAGAACGCACGTCTGCGATGCGCGCGTGGATGCGTTGGATTCTGGCTTTCGCCTTCTTCCAGTTCGCTGAGCCCTTCACCTTGCGGGCCATGCGGCGCTGATACTTCGCGAGCCGCTGCTCGTGCTTCTTGAAGCTCGCGAGCGGCTCCACGAACGAGCCGTCGCTCGCCGTCGCGAAGCGGGCCACGCCCACGTCGATACCGACTGACGCGCCGTGCGGAACCGGTTGCTCGACCTCGCGCAGCGTGAGGATAGAGACGTACCACTTGCCAGCACGATGCGATACTGTGGCGCTGCGAACCTCGCCGAGCACCATCCGGCTGTTGCGGTAGCGTAGCCAGCCAAGCTTGGGCAGCGAAATGCGGCCGTTCTCGCGTTCGAGCTTAATTCCTTGCGGAAAGCGGAACCCGTCGCGTTCACCCTTGCGCTTGAAGCGTGGGAAGGCCGCACGCTTCTCGAAGAAGTTCGCATAGGCGCGTTCGAGATCCTTTAGGGTCTGCTGGGCGACCTGAGCGTGCAGTTCGGACAGCCACGGCGTTTCAGCGCTGTTGCGCCATTCCGTTAGCTGCTTGCACAGCCCCCCGTAGCCGAGCTTCTTCTCCCCACGCTCGTAGCGCTCCTTCTGCATCGCCAGTGCCTTGTTGTAGACGAAGCGGCATGCGCCGGCGAACTGACGCATCTTGAGCATCTGTTCGCCGGACGGCATGAGTTCGAACTTGAAGGCCTGGAGTCTTTGCATGAACCAATCCTATCAGGATTTCAGCGCCTGCAAGGACGCCTGTGGCGTCCGCGCTCTACATCCCCGCCAGGAATGACGGGGCTTTCCGCGCGTCCCGGTAAGCCTCCCGCAGTCGCGGAGGCTGCTCTCCCTCTTCGGCCTCGCGCCACTCTCTGCCTTTCCCAGTACTTCGCCGTGCTCAAAAGACCTTCTGGCCACAGGCCGGGATGTCCTTTGAGCAAGCGTTCCTTCGCCTGTCTCAGGCACCGACCGACAACTCCCGAAAGGAGTCATCCCATGAAACTGAAAGATCTAAGTGAGATTGTTAAGAGCTGGGCGCCCGATCAATGGGATGCCTTCGTTGCGCAGTACCTGCCAGTTGGTGTCCTGACGGACGCGTTCTGGCGAGGTCGGCCTTGTCCCTGCCCGATATGCGGCGGCAATGATCGTTTTACCTATACCCGAAACCGCGGGCGCGGCGACTGGGTATGTCGCAAGTGCAATGACGGTAGTCCGGCAGGAGGCGATGGCCTTGAGCTCGTCCGCCGCTACACCGATATGTCGTACGCCGAACTGAAGCGGATTCTGAACGGTGCACCCATTGAGTCTCGCGCATCCAATGCGAATCGAGCGGCCCCATGCCGCTCGCTCGACTCGGCGGCCAAGCTGCGCAGGATTGAGAAACAGTGGGCAAGCGCGTCATGCTTGTCCGCTGGCGACCATGCTATGCGCTACCTCGCTGCGAGAATTCCGGGCCTGCGAGCTCCAAAGCCCCGGGTTTTAAGGCTGGCAGTTCAGGAGTACTGGCATGAGAAGCAGTTGATAGGACGGTTTCCAACGATCGTTGCGCAGTTCACGCTGCCTGACGGGCGCATGGCGACCGTGCACCGAACCTCACTGGAGCCCGGCAAGCCGGAGAAGGCCACTATCGTGACGTGTGACGGAGAGATTCTTCCGGCCAAGCGCAACGATGTCTCGGCGCTTCCGCCGGCAGGCGGCGCAGTGCGCCTGATGGCACCGCGCAATGGCGAGTTGGGCATTGCCGAGGGGCTGGAAACAGCCTATGCCGCTTACATGCAGTTTGGCGTGCCCACGTGGTACTGCCTGAACCGTGTGCTGCTCAGTCAGTTCGTTGTGCCCGATGGGCTCGGTATCGAGACGGTCCACATCTTTGCGGACTTCGATGCGGCTGACAGGAAGACGGGCAAGTCGCCCGGTGTATCCGATGCGCTGGCGCTTCAGAAGCGCCTCCGTCAGGCCGGTTTCAAGGTGGTGCTTCACCGGCCCAAGGTCCGAGGGACTGATTTCTGCGATGAATGGCGCACTGTCCACCAACTGCGCCAGATGTCTAACCAGGCGGTAACCGCCTAACTTTGCGCTGCCTTTCGAGGCGGCGATATCTTTAACTTCTGCCCTGTGGGTCCGTCCCACTGGGCGGAACTCCCATGTGGCAGGCTCTCAGGAGAATGCAAATGCCGCAAAGGGGATTCACCGCAATCGTCAACAAGCTGCACATCCAAGCTATGCGGAGCACGCCGACGCGAGATATTCACGCGATCCAGTCGGAGGCGCAGTTCTTCCATGTCTACCGAAAGGAGACTTCGGGCGATCTGACGTTGCTCGAAGGGAATCTCTCGTTCGATTCGGCGGCGGACTTCTGCCTTGCACATGGCACGCTACACTGAGCGCGCCAATCCATTAAACAAAAAGCCCAGCTCTCAAGCTGGGCTTTTTGCTTTTGGGCGACCGGTGTCAGCGCGGTGTGCGATGGGCTCTGTAGACTTCGATGGCCGCCTGCAGCACGCAGAATCCGATTGCGACGAAATAAACGAAGCGGCTCACGTCTTCGCTGGTGGACAAGTAATCGAACATGGTGGCTCCTCAGGTGGTGATAAGTCAGTTTGCCAAGAACAGTAGCGAGTCAAGTCGTTGTCGCGCTACGAAAACTGCGCCGTTGCCGCGTTCAGTGCCTCCAGATCCAAAAACTCAAAGCCGGCTCCAACTTCCACCGCAGGTGCTGGAGTCAATTCCTGGTCGGTGGAAGGTGGCACCTGCGCGACCGCCGGCGCCGCCGTGTTCGCCGGCGGTGCGAACGGCACAGCGACGGACGGCGCAGCGGGAAATGGAGCCCTTGCGACCGGCGCAAGCTCTGGCTGCCGCGGCGGCGAAAGGGGATCCGCGGCCGGGGCACTTGGCGACGGCTGCGACGCCAGCAATACCGCGTCAATGCCTGCGGCGCCTCCGTTGACGGTGGCCAAGCCGACCGTCGCAAGCCGCTTAAGGATAAATGCCCGATCCCGCGCGCCGGGAATACCGCGCAGGTAGCGCAGCAATTCCGGCGTGGAATCCGGCGTCAACGTGAGCTTGATCTCCAGCTTTTCCATGGCGACCCCGATCAGGCAGCGGCCTTAGTGGCGTTGCGGGCGGCGCCGATCGTGTAGAAGCCACGGACGTTTGCGAAACAGGGCGAATCCATGATGTGAATGTCGTTCAACGGGAAGGCGGCACGGATCGTGGGCGCGTAGAGCGCGGCACCCCCGCCGGTGAGAATGATCGCGCGGATGTCATCGGTACGCCCCACGCGCGACTGCAACTCCTTGATCGACGGCTGCGTGACAGCCATGGCTTCAGGCAGGTACTGGTTCCTCAGGTCGATCTCTGTCCGATAGAACAAAAGAGAGCCGGTGCTGCGCAGCGACTCGTCTACGCGCTCAATGGCGTCGAACGGCTGGCCGGATTGCGAGGAGATGAGGCTGGCGATCTGTTGATAGACGCGGGCGGCTCCGCCCGGGACGCCGCCGCTACGCGTGTCATCCATCGTGTATCCCTTGGCGACGATCCAGTCGGTAGTAAAGTAACCGACGTCGATAACAAGGTACGAATTGTGGGGATCGTACTGCTTGCCGCACTGCTGCATGTATGTGAGCAGGGTGCCGAGCGGCTGAGGCAGGGGTAGCACCGATTTTACTTCGATGGCGCCCCAGCCGAAGTCGTGCCGGCCGACGAATCGCTCACGCAAGTAGCCCGCATACTTCTGCGTGTTGTGCACGGGCAGACCGAGCACCAGGCGATCGATCTCGGTCGCGCCCGAGTAGAAGAGGGCTCCTGCCAGCAGCGCCGCATAGTTGGGCGTCGTGACGTAGTCCTCCGAGAGCGCGCGGCCGGTGGTGTAAGCACCACTGATGGAGACGCCTGGGCCGACCTCGTAACGCGCACCGTCGACCACGACATTGATCACCTGCCGTGCCTGGAACGGACCACTCGCGGGTGTCAGGCTCGTCGTGGCCGCTTGCGGCGCGAGAGACGGAAACATCGCGGTCCGGATCTCAGACCCGACGGCGAACGCCGATTTCGTGTTCCCGTATCCGACGTCGACCGCAAGAGTCGCTGCCTTGACCAATTTCGATTTGCCGATTTGCTGTTGCACGGTTTGCTCCCGATGTTGTTGCGATGGTTGTTAGAAGGGTCGGACTGTCGCTGAGAAGTGCCTGAATCTGTCAGTTCGGGGGACATTCGTCCTGCATCTGACAGAGGACTGGCGCTTCGCGTGGTGACTTTCGGTGAGCAAGTGACAGATAGTCTCCGAACGGTCCTCGAACTGCCTCCCTACGCATCCAACTCTACCGACGCAAATCGCAAGTCAAGTCTTCGAAACCTTGCAAATTTGAGCGTGTTTCTGTTGTTCATCGAGACCGCGATCGGCTATCCTGTGGGCTCTTACCGCGTCCCCGACGCATCGACATCGCCGCCTTAGCGCGGCAAATCTGCACCCTGATTCCGTTCTGAATACGGGCTTAGGGTCGCCTCTGTCCAAGCCGCACAATATCGCGGCATTTTTTTCAATCGGCTCAAGTAGATACTGGCCCACACTGAGGACCCCGGACACCGCGATACCAATTGGCTTTGCGGGCGGTTTTGGGAAATTGGCTGAAATGAGGACATGTGCAAACCGGACACTCGGACACATGCAAAGCCTTGATCTCTTCCACTAGCCCAGCGGCGAAAGCGGGGTTTGCGAACGGTGAACCCGATACACGGCGGTTCAGATGTCGCCACCTGACGGGCAGGACGTAGGTTGAACTCCATCAACCTGACGCTCCAACTACATTCGAACGGCGTGCGCGGCCGTCACCAAGAACAGCGCAACAAGAGTTACACGGGCGGCGTAGTGCGGTGCTTGCACCTGACTGCGTTCATGTTGGAGAGCGGTTCCTCCAGCAACCGGGTAGCCCGACGAGTCTATTGCGCCAAGCGCGATAGGTTCAGTCGGGACAGTCATGCACGCTTCTTCGACGTGAGGGCTGATCAGCCATTGGAATCGCTAAAGGACCTGGAAGGGCAGGGCCACGACCGGTGGATAAACGGCAAAGTAGGGCGTAGATACGACGCGCAGTGTTACGGGGAACACTACGGGAATGTGGAACGCCAGATTCGGGAGATAGGAGGGAACGATGCGCCAGATGGCGGTATTCAACGTACGCGGACTGTTAGCAAAGTACGATCTGCCGACGCGAATGACGTCGGAGTTAGAGGTGGTGTTGACCGACAATCTGAGGAAGATCCTCAGTCAGACGAGAGTGAGTCTGAAGAGCGCGTCGCTGAAGACGCAGGAAAGGCGAATGTACACAGTGTGCCGCTCGTTTGTGGAGTTGCGTGAGCGAGGCTTCATGCTTGAGAGCCCATACTCGCTGCGGCACAAGCACGTTCAGGCATTGGTAGATCGGTGGGTGGAACAAGGGCAGACTGGGGGGACGATCGAGAACAAGCTCAGTCACCTCAAGGCCTTCTGCCAATGGCTTGGAAAGCACGATCTGATTCGCTCCCTGGGAGACTACAAGGACAGGGAAGCGCATGGGCTCGTCCGTTCCTATGTGACGACGAAGGACAAGTCATGGGAAGGGAACGGCGTGGACGCTAAGGCGGTGATCGCCGACATTGAGAAGGACGACCCACGAGTCGCTATCCAGCTGAAGCTGCAGTCCGCATTCGGACTACGTGTTGAGGAAAGCTGGTCGCTCAAGATTGCTACTGCACTGAAGAATCTGGACACGCTAAGGGTGGTCGACGGTACGAAAGGGGGGCGCAAGCGAGAGGTTCCCATTCGGCTTCAACTTCTGGTACTTGAGAGGGCCGCAAGGCTTGTAGATCCGTTGAGCGGTTCGACAACGCCATCGTCGTACAACATCAAACGATGGAGAAGCCATTACAACGCCGTGCTGCGCAAGCATGGCGTGTACAAGAAGGGTTTGGGCGTGACCAGTCATGGCTTGCGTCATGGGTGGATCCACCAAATGTATGAGGAGTTGACCGGCATCCCGGCGCCTATCAAGGGCGGCGAGGCACCTGAACTGGAGGCCCATAGACAGGCAATTCAGGCGATCGTACTCGCCGCCGGCCATAGCAAGCCGTCTAAAAGTGGCGCCTATCTTTCAACGTTCGCAGCCATGGCAGCGGTCGATAAGCCACAAGTTTCGAAGGATGAGGTCATGGCGGCCTTAGGTCGGCACGATGGGAACAAGAGCAAGGCAGCGGCTGAGTTGGGAATCACGCGCCAACGTCTATACCGCATTTCTGACAAATAGCGAGCAGCGCCATGTACACGGACAAGGAATACCACAAGGGGAAGTAGCGATAATTCTGAGGGACGGTATCTCGCCAGACGCCGTGGAGCGTTGGCCGTTGATCCGATCCCCGCTATTCCCGTGCTGGGTGTCGCGCTGATTTTGTCCGTCGATAAGCTAATGGGATTCTTTCGCGTCGCGCTCAACTTGATCGGCAACTGCGTTGGGGCGGTGGCCATCGCGGCGTGGGAGGGACACCTGGACCTTGCTAAGGCGCGCAAGGTACTCTCGGGAGAGGACGCGTTCGTATCAATCGAAACTCAAGATACGTCTGCACTAAGTAAAGTCTCTTAGCAAATGCAGCGGTATTCAACGGGAAGGCCGTGCTGAGGGAAAATCGATCGCCTTCCCGTTCCCCGCTTTGAGCGCCGCATCGACACGCACGTGGCGTTGCTAACCCTTGCTTGCGCTGTCATCTGCGCTCCCGATTTGTCGAGGGACAGTGTTGGAGACCATATCAGCTGGTTAGCTCATTTTCGATATCAAGGTCGCCAGTGATCCGGCGCACCATCGATCGCTTTGCCAATGAACGCCTGCAGGTCCAGCAGCGGTCAAGAAGCATCTGGATGATTTGGGGTACGAGGTGGTCGCCGGAAGTAGCGACGATTTCGGCAAAACAATCGCTTCCGAAACAGCTCGCTGGAAAGCAGTGATCACCACTTCCAACATTCGGTTGGAGTAATTCGTCTCATCTTCCTGCGATCAGGAGATCCTCCGCGCCTGCCCCCATCGGCTGGGCTGGAGTCGACCCGATCCGGCCATTGGCACCCACGTCGTTGAGCGACTGAACGCCGCCCCAAATCAGACGGATGGTCACACCGCCGCCAGCGGGCTGCGATTCAGACAGTCGGTGCGCCCTGCGGGCACTTGATAAGAAACGTTTTCGGAACATTTCGCGTTATGTATTGAATTTTCCTCCTCGTGGTACTATTTTCGAACGAAATCGTTTTCGAATATCTTTTGGAAAGCGATTTTTCACCACTACAGGAGCCATAACATGAGCTTTCGTACCATCAACCCGGCAACGGGCGAGTTTGTTAAGGAATTTCCGTTGCAGTCGGACGCCGAGGTCTTTGCGGCGCTGGATACGGCGGACAAGCGCTATCGCGAGGACTGGAGGCTCCGGTCGGTAGCCGAGCGGGCAGGGATTGTGGCGCGTGCCGCGCAGATCCTGCGAGAGAAGCGAGACGAGTACGTCGGCTACGCTACCGAGGAAATGGGCAAGGTGACCCGCTTCGGCCACATGGAAGTGGATCTCGTCGCCGATATCCTCGACTACTACGCGAGGAACGCCGAAGAATTCCTTGCCCCGCGGGCGCTGCCTGACGAGCCCGGCGCTACCCTGGTGTCCGAGCCGATTGGCGTCCTCCTTGCCATCGAGCCGTGGAATTTCCCCTACTACCAACTGGCCCGCGTGGCCGCGCCGCAGTTGATTGCCGGCAACGTGGTGCTGATGAAGCATGCCGAGAGCGTGCCGCAATGCGCGCTGGCGTTCGCGCGGCTGTTCGAGGAAGCTGGCGCGCCCAAGGGCGTCTACACCAACCTGTTCTGCAGCATCGACCAGATTGGCAAGCTGATCGACGATTTTCGCGTGCGCGGCGTTGCGCTGACCGGCAGCGAGCGGGCCGGGATGTCGGTTGGCGAGCGCGCCGGCCGCAATCTCAAGAAAGCCATTCTCGAACTTGGCGGCAGCGATCCGGCGCTGATCCTGGAAGGCGCGTCGCTCGAACACGCCATCGAGCAGACGGTGATGGGCCGCACGTTCAATTCCGGGCAAGGCTGCGTCAATATCAAGCGCGTGATCGTGGTGGGCAAGGATCGTGGCGCGAAGGTGCTCGCCGCGCTGAAGGAGCGTTTTGCCGCGATCAAGGTGGGCGACCCCACGGATGAGTCAACCCTGCTTGGCCCGCTTTCGAGCGAGCGCGCGCTGGAGGGGCTGCTCAAGCAGATCAGCGATGCCCGGACGGCAGGCGCGCAGATCGTTCACGGCGGTAACCCCGTCGACCGTCCCGGGTTTTATCTCGAGCCCACGATCATCACCGGCATCACAAAGGATAACCCGCTCTATTACCAGGAAGCTTTCGGCCCGGTGCTGTCCTTCTATGTCGTGGATAGCGAGGAAGAAGCCATTCAGCTCGCGAACGACAGCAACTACGGTCTCGGCGCGTTCGTCTTTGATGTCGATACCAATCATGCCAAGGAAGTCGCCGGGCGGATCGAAGCCGGCATGGTCTATATCAACTCGTGCTTTGCCGACTCACCGGCGCTGCCGTTCGGCGGTGTCAAGAACTCCGGCTTCGGGCGTGAGCTGGCCGAACTGGGTATCGGCGAATTCCTCAATCGCAAGCTGATTCGCGTCGCCTGAGGAGGTCGACCATGCACACCATGCATGCGGCACAGGTAACGAGCGCGGGCGGCAGAAGCGTATGACCGTATGAAGAGCGGGAAGGCCCGCTTCAAGATCGTCCTGAGACAGGATCGCTAAACATCAAGCAGGAAAAATATCATGCAGGAAAGAAAAGGTGGCTGCCTGTGCGGGGCAGTCCGATATGTGCTGAAGGGCGAGCCGCTGGCTGCGGCGATCTGTCATTGCAGGCATTGCCAGAAGCAGAGCGGCAGCCTGTTTTCCATCAACCTCTTCGTGGCCGACGCTGACTACACGCAGCAGGGCGAGACGAAGTTCTTTGAGGACTTTGGCGATAGCGGGCAGCCTTCCTATCGGCATTTCTGCGGCAACTGCGGATCGGCCGTCTTTACGAAGGTGTCGATGATGCCAGGTGTGGTGCTGGTGAAGGCGGGCACGCTCGATAGCCTGGACGGTGTGCAGCCGCCGCAAACCGAGATCTACACGGCGCGGTCGGTGTCGTGGGTTGCGCCGGTCGAGGGGGCCAACAGATTCCCGCTGAGCCCCTGATTCCGCCTCTTCAGCTACCGGTATAGATGGCCTCGCGGCGCTCGGAAAAGGCCGCGATGCCCTCGTGCGAGTCGCGCGTCAGCAGCAGTTGCCGCTGAAGCGCGGCTTCTTCATGCAGCGAGTCTTCCAGCCCTGTGTCGTAGCCGGCGAGTACTGCGCGGCGCGTCGCGACGACAGCAAGCGGGCCATTGGCGGCGATCTGGCGCGCAATTGCCAGCGCCGCCAGTTCCAGTGAATCGGCTGGCACGAGTTCCGTGACCAGCCCGTGATTCAGGGCGAAGTTCGCGTCAAAGGTGTCGCCAGTCAGGATCATCCGCATGGCCACGCCCAGCCCGGCAACCTTGGTCAGCCGTTGGGTGCCGCCGCCACCGGGCAGGATGCCCAGGCGTACCTCGGGCAACCCGAAGCGGACGTTTGGCGTCGCGATGCGGATATCGCAGGCCAGCGCCAGTTCAAGGCCTCCGGCCACACAATATCCGTCGATGGCGGCAATCGTCGGCTTGACAATGTCGTGGGCTCCGGTCATTCCACCGAAACTGATGACCGATGTGGGCGTCTCGCTGGCTGCGATCTCGCGCCGGTACGGCAGGTAGTCGCCGATATCCGCGCCGGTGCAGAAGGCGCGTCCTCCCATGCCGGACAGAATGGCTACCCGTAGCTGGGGATCTTCGTTATAGCGTTGCCAGGCGCTGGCTAACGCCTGGTCGTGTGCGACATCCAGCGCGTTGTGGCGATCGGGACGGTTGATGGCGATATGGGCGATGGTGTTGTCGATGACTTGGAAGTCGATGGACATGGCTCGGGTTCCGCAGAAAGCATGGTTGAGGTGGAAGGGTCCGCTCAGCGCGGCCCGCCTGGAATGGGTTTGAGAACGCTGCGTTCGATCCATGCGAGCAGCACGTTCAACACGACGCCAAGCACGGCAACGACACACAGCAACGCGAACACGGCTGGAGCGTCGAAGTCGCGTTGGGCGGACAGCAGCGTGCGCCCGATGCCCGGTTGCGTGGCCAGCATCTCCACGAGCATGGTGACGATGATCGCCAACGGCACCGCAACGCGCAGTCCGGCAATCATGGCCGGCATGAGGGATGGCGCGTAGATGTTTCTCAGCCGGCTCCAGCGTGAAAGCCGCAGGGTACGGCCGGTGTTGACGAGTGTGGGATGCATGGTCCGCGTCGCTTGCTGGACATTGAGCAGTACCGGCCAGAGGGTCGCGAGTGCCACGACCGATACGGCCATGCCTGCGCTGCTGCCCACCAGCAGCATCGCGACGGGCACGATGGTCGGGGGCGGGATCGATCGCAGGAATTCAAGTGTGGGTGCCACGGTGTCCGAGGCGGCTCGCCGAACGCCGAGTGTCGCGCCGATGGCGGTGCCGGTCACACCGGCCACCAGCACCGAGAGCAGCACGGTCGTCAGCGTGGCCAGCACGACGGATGGCAATTCGCCCGTCGCCATCATCGCGGCACCCTGTGCCAGCCAGGCTTGTGGCGGCGGCGCGACCAGTGAATCCGGATCGCCGAGCGCTGCCCACGCACACAATAGCACCGCCGGCACGGCAAGACCCGCCAACGTTTGATACAACTTGTTCATGGGATGGCTCCTTCAGGGTATTTGGGCCAGGCCCGGCACCAGGCGCCGGATAGCCAGGTCGAGGGCCTGGTTGACGCTCACGCCAAGCAGGCCGATTGCCACCAGATAGGCGAAGGTCTCGCTGGCGCGCATGGCTTCCTGCGCGCTGACCAGCCCCCATCCGAGGCCAGCCGGGTTGCCTACCATTTCCGCCACGACACTGACAACGAGGCACAGGCTGAAGCTGAGCCTGGCGCCGACGACGATGTGCCGGAACGCCGCCGGCGTGACCACGCAACGCCATGCGTGCCATCGGCGGAGATGCAGGGTGGCCGTTACCTCGAAGATCCGCGGGTGCAGGCGTTCGATGCCGGCACGACTGTTCAGGATCAGCGGCCAGATGCTGGCGAACACCGTTACCGTGATTTCTGTCTTCCACGAAAACCCGAAAACCAGCACGGCTAGCGGAATGAGCGCGATGGCCGGCAGGGGCCTGAGCAGTTCAATCGACAGCGACAGCACGGTGCGCAGCGCAGGGCTGTAGCCGAGTGCGACGCCAAGCGGTATGCCGACCAGCAGGCACACGGCCCAGCTTGCCAGCGCGGCCGCAAAGGTGTGGGCGGCATCGGCTGGCAGCCGGCCGTCGGCGACGGCATCGAGCAGGCCGCGCGCGATCTGCCCGGGGGTCGGCAGGAGGTCCACCCCCGGGTGCGCCACGGCGGCCCATTGCCAGGTTGCAACCAGCGCAAGCGGCAATAGCCATGCAAGCGATCGGGACAGCAAAGTTGTCATCGGGCAGCTCCGTGCAGGCGTTCCAGCAAGGTGTGCCGTGCATGCAGGTAAGCGGGCATTTCCTTGGTGGCGATCTGGTCGCGCGTGGCGGGAAGGTCGGGACGGATCTCGGAGGCGATCCGTCCGGGCGAGCCGGCAAGCAGCACCACGCGGTCGGCCAGGTAGATGGCTTCGTCCACGTCGTGGGTGATGAAGACGATGGTGGCGCCCGTGCTGGCCTGTATGTTGCGCAATTCGTCCTGCAACTTTGACTTGGTCATGGCATCGAGCGCGCCAAAGGGCTCGTCCATCAGGAGGACTTTGGGCTCCAGCGCCAGCGCGCGGGCGATCTGCAAGCGTTGCTGCATGCCGCCAGAGAGCTTCGCGGGGTACTCGTGCTCCACGTGTTTGAGGCCGACAAGCTTGAGCGCGGTGTCGATGCGTGTCTCGCGCTCCGCGCCGGACAGTGTGGCCTCGATGCCAAGCGCAACGTTGCCCCGCACGGTGCGCCACGGCAACAGCGCATTGCCATAGTCCTGGAAAACGGTGACGACGCCTGCCGGCGGGCCCGCGAACGGCTTGCCTTCGTAAAGGATGGCGCCTTCGGTGGGCGCGCAAAAGCCGCCCAGCGCGCGCAACAGCGTGGTCTTGCCCGTGCCGGACCCGCCCACCATGCATAGGAACTCCTGCCGGCCGATCTCCAGGTCGATGCCCTGCAGTACTACCTTGTCACCATTGGCGGCGGCGAGCCGGATTTCCGCGGCTGCGCAGTGAAATACGGATGTGTTCATGGCTGGGTGTTGGAAAGGGTGGAACCGGTGGCACTAGGGGTCTGGCGGATTGCGCCTACGGAGGCGGAGGCCTTCGTCCAGGTGTCGATGTCGCTGTCGCTGATTCGCGTCGTGTAGGCGGGCAGGCGAACCTTGCCGGCGACCGCCTCGGGCAGCCGTGTCCATTTCATCAACACGGCGCGGGCGGCGTTGTCTTCCTTGCCGATGTACGCAATCGCGTCATCGAGCGCGGCACGCCACGCGCCGACGGCGTCGCGGTGCTTCCTCGCCCACGGGCCGTCCGCCATCCAGCAGGTAAGAATCACGGGATCGCCGACCGACAGCATGGGATTGCCCAGGCTTTTGACGGGGGCCTTCATCGGCGCGGACGCGAAGGGCTCGACGATCTCTGCGGCAGCAACGCGACCTGCAGCCAGTTGGTCGCCCATGTTGGCGAAGGCCATCTCCTGGAACGCGACGTCCTTGGGATCGATGCCGTGCTGGCGCAACGCGTTCAAGGTGGCGACGTGGATCACACCGTTGAGCGAAGGCGTGGCCACGACCTGGCCCTTCAGATCCGCAATGCTGCGCACAGGGCCGTTGGCATTGGCGACCAGGCGCATTTGCGGGTTTTGCGACAGTTCCTGTGTGTTGCCCGCGATGCCCACGACGTCGAGCTTGCGCAGCCGCGCCTTGATGATGTCGATGGGCGTGCAACCCGATACGTCGAACTGGCGGCCGAGCGCGCCCAGCACTGTCGAAACGTTCTGAACAGTCGTAATCTCGACATCGAGTCCATGTGCCTCGAACAGGCCCTTGTCCTTGGCGATCCACAATGGCAGCCATGCGGCCGACACGACAGAAGCCACCGTCACACGCGTGGGGGGAGCCTGATCGGCGCGCACCATGTGTGGGGCGGCTGTCGCCGCCAATATCAGCCCGCAGGCAAACAATCGAATGGGGGATGGCATGGCAGTCTCCTTGATCAGGCATCGAAGTCGGAACTGTACCGAAAACGTTATCGTAAACGGGAGTCCGTACTTTCCCTGATCGGTGGAGGCTTTGTGTTGACGTTCTCCATCTAACGACCTACTGTAGCATCAATTAACCGAAAACGTTTTCGAACAGAGAGAAGGGGAAGATGATGAGACGTATGAATCTGGTATGTGCGGTTGCAATGTGCCTGACCGGAAGTGCCGGCGCGCAGACGGTGTGGCCGACCAAACCGGTGCGCCTGGTTGTGCCGTATGCGGCAGGCGGCCCCGTGGATAACTTGGCCCGCGCCTTGTCCGTGCAACTATCCACGCTTTGGGGGCAGCCGGTGGTCGTCGACAATCGGCCTGGTGGCAACGAAGTGATTGGCGCGGCGGCAGTGGCCAAGGCCGCGGGCGACGGCTACACACTGTTATTGGCTACCGATGCGGCGGCGACGCTGAATCCCTACGTGTTCACGAAGCTGCCTTACGACCCCGTCAAGGAGCTGGCGCCAATCACGCGCGTGGCCATGGCTAACATGGCGGTGGCCGTCTCGAACTCGCTACCCGTGACAGACTTGCGCGGTTTCGTAGCCTATGCAAAGGCCCATCCGGGGCAGATCAGCTACGGCTCTGCCGGCATCGGCAATGTCACCCATTTGTCTCTGGCCTGGTTCGCAAAGGAAAACGGCATCGAGATGGTTCATGTCCCGTACAAGGGGCTGGCCCCGGCGCTGCAGGATGTGATGGCCGGCACGATCCAAGTGACCATCGGCGCAGGATCGGTGGTGGGGCCCTTTGCCCAGAGCGGCAAGGTCAAGGCACTCGCCATCAGCGGAAAACACCGTGCCTCCATCCTGCCCAACGTGCCGACGTTCGCCGAGGCTGGCTTCCCGAAGTTCGATGCGAGCTTCCCGTTCAGCCTGCTGGCGCCTGGCAACACGCCCGAGTCACTGCGGCAGAAGATCTATGCGGACGTGAAGAAAGTGGTCATGACCGATCAGTTCCGGACCGAGAATCTGGAAAAATACGCGCTGGACCCGGTGCTCGACTCGCCCCAGGATTTTGCCAAGGCGATGATCAAGGACCGCGCGGTCGCTGCTGAAAAGGTGAAGGCTTCGGGTGCGCAACTCGAATAGAGGGCAGGGCCAAACGACCGATACGTATTCACTGCGGCGCACGTCTCCAGAACCTGGAGGCAGGCGCCGTTTCGACACTTGCAACACAGACATACCCATGGAAGACGACGTCTACTTCTTTCGCCCCGAGGCCGGCCACGGCCTGCCGCACGATCCGTTCAAGGCCATTGTCGCGCCACGCATCATCGGCTGGATATCGAGCCTCGACGGCGCGGGGAATCCCAATCTCGCGCCCTACAGCTTTTGCTCGGCCGTGTGTTCCAATCCGTATGTCATCGCGTTTTCAAGCGAAGGCTACAAGGACAGCGTGCGAAACATCGAGGCCACGCGCGAATTCGCCTGGAATTTCGTCAGCCGGGAACTGGCCGAGCAGATGAATGCTACGTCTGAACCGGTGGCGCATGGCGTGGACGAGTTCCGGTTGGCGGACATCGCGTCGGCGCCGGGGCGCGCGATCCCGGTGCCTCACGTGGCGGCGTCGCCTGCCGTGATGGAATGCCGGTTGCTGAGCGTGACGGAGCTCAAGGACCTGAACGGCGTATCCACCGACCACTGGGTCGTTTTCGGCCAGGTCGTGGGTGTCCATATCCGGCGGCAATACCTACGCGATGGCATGTTCGATACGTTTCTTGCCGACCCAGTGCTGCGCGCAGGATATCGGGCGGACTATATGCACGGCGGCAAGCGTCTCGAACTCTATCGACCCTACTGAGCGCAATCCGGCAGGTAGAAGTGCGAAGGCTCACCGTTTTACGACGGTGAGCCTTTTTGTATCGAGGCGAGGCAAATGGGCGGGCTGGCCGCCTCAGTGGCAGCGCTCAGCGTGCGCGTCTTAACTGCGCCATATGTCGGGTATGACGATGGCGGACGGTCCATACCAGGGCCCGCAGCACCGAGACGCGCGATGTGCGCAACGCCTCGGTACATCCTTCCAGCACCGAGGCTTCGGGAAATATGCGCAGTTCCGCCGCGCTTCCCAGTGCGACGGCGATCTCGGACAACGATTGCGAGGCGATTGCATTGCGGAGCAGGCGGTCGAGACGCTGCTGGACCGCCTGCTCTAGATTGTCTTCGCGACGCGCCTGTGTGGTGACATCCTTCACGCAGGCGCGTATCCGATGCAGCAGTTCGCTGGTAGACAGCACGTCTCCTGTGTGTGGGTGAGGGTCCTTGTGCATGAGGATACCTCCGGCCCGGGGAGAGGGAAGCGGGTCCTGGCGTTCAGTTTTCGCCCGTCGGCCGCAGGTGCTCACCGGCTTCGTGCTCGATCCGCAGGTATAGCGTTTCAGCCATTGGCTGGCGCATCTCCTCCAGGATATGACCGACCAGGCCCACCGAGCGGGCTGCTACCGCCAACCCGCGGCAGATCTTCCATGAGATTCCCATCTCGGATGCCACGGCAGCCATGGCGCCGGTGACGTTGACGGGGAGGGCACGGTTGGCCTGCCGTTCGGCTTCGCTGCCCAGTGCCTGCATCAGGCGGATGTAAGGGCCGTCGAATCCGGTCTCCCTGGCTACCTTGAAAAGCGCCGGTGTACGGGGGTCGATCGGTTTGTGGAACGGATGGCCGATGCCAGGAATGATTTCCTTGCGGCTACGATAGCCGGCGACGATGTTGCCGGCCAGTGCGTCGATGTTGACGCCTTCGTCGTTGCCGTCGAGCAGCGATTCCTGCAGCAGGCGGGCGGCATTGTCGAGTGACCCCACGAACACCGAGCCGAGCCCGAGCAGGCCTGCCGCGACGGCGGCCTGAACCGACTCAGGCGCGCCGCAGTACGTCATGCGGGTGGCGAGGGAGGACGGGGTGATGCCGTGTTCAACCAGAATCACCATCATGGCGTTGAACATGCGCAATTCATTGTTCTCGGGCAGGCGCCCGAAAATCTGGAGAAACGCCATCTGCCCGAAATCGAGCTTTCCCACGATGTCCTCGCAGAGATCGAGGCCGTGGATGACCACGCGTTTCGGCGTGGCCCAGGCGATGTCGGAGCGGATTTCTTTCTGTCTCATGGTGTCTTCCTCCTGGAGTCCTGCTGGGATAGTTGGGTTTGAAGGTGGTCCTTGGCGAGATCGCGTAGCACGTGCTTGAGGATCTTGACGCCGTTCGGGCCGTCGACATGCGGGAAGCTCTCCAGCGCGACGATGCGCCGTGGCATCTTGAAGCCGGCGATGCCGCGCTTGCAGAAGTCGAGCAGCTCGGCTTCGCTGGCGTGGCCGTCACCTGCGCGGATAAAGGCCACGGCTACGTCGCCTTCGCCTTCCTGGTGCACTCCCACCACCTGTGCGGCAGCCACGGCAGGGTGGGTGACCAGGAATTCCTCGATCTCGGCGGGGTCGACAAGGTAGCCGCGCAGACGCAGCGTGTCCTTGAGCCGCGAGAGGTACTGGAACGCGTTGCCGTCGGCGCGCGCCAGATCGCCGGTACGCAGCCAGCCATCGGCGGTGAATGCCGCGGCCGTGGCCGTTGGATTGTTCAGGTATCCAGTCGTGATGTTGTAGCCGCGCAGTTGCAGTTCGCCTTGTTCGCCTTCGGCGACCTCTTCGCCAGTGGCCGGGTCGGCAATGCGAAACGCAATGTCCGGTGAAACGGGGCAGCCGCCGGCCATGCGCCTTTCTTCGGCATCCGCTTCGGCGTTGCGCATCGCAGCCAGGGCGAAACACTCCGACATGCCATAGAGCGCCGTGAGCGGTACGCGCCATCCATCCCACGCCTTGCGGATAATGCTGCCCCCGAGGCCGGCGAACTCGGCGAAGCCGCCACGACGCCATCGGCCCAGGTTGCAGGCGGGCACGTCGAGGACCATGTTGAGCATGGCGTCCGAACCGTAGAAGTGCGTGACATGGTGCCGAGCGATGGCATCGGCCGCAGCCTGTGGCTTGAATACCGGCAGGAAAACGCAGGCAGCGCCGGCGGCAAGCGATGCCAGGGCAACGGTGAATCCCATGACTCCATACAGCGGCAGCGCGCAGAGCGTGGCATCGCCGGGGCGCATATCCGTCGCCTTCGCTACGTTGAAGGCATGGGTCACGATGCCGCATTGCGTATGCATGGCGAGCTTTGGCTTTCCTGTGGTGCCTGACGTGCTGAAAGTGCACCAGGGGTCGGCTCCGGCTCCGTCGACGGCTTCGAGAGGCGTGAAACCTTGCCACATGAATTGGTCGCTGTTTGGTACGTCGACCACATGCTTCACGGAGCTGACGGACTGCTGGATGGCAGACGCCGCCTCGATATAGTCGAAATCGAGAAACCGCGTTGGCACCACCAGCATTCGTGCCTGTGCCGTATTCACGACGTGCAGAGCTTCAGCCGTGCGCAGCCGCGTGCTGACTGGGACCACGAGCACGCCCAGTTGCGCGGCGCCGAAAAGCAATTGCAGCCAAACGGCGCCATCGGGCAGCCAGACCGCCAAGGTGTCGCCCCGGCGCAGTCCCATCTCGTGGAGAAAGCCGGCCGCACGTTGCGATGCGACCTTGAACTCAAGTCGGCTGACGGACTTGTCGCCCTGGTGAAATGCCGGAAGCTGAGGTGCGTGGCCGTCAAGGATATGCTGAGGCATGTCGACGTCCCTCACTGCGCCAGCGCGGCACGCGCGATCTGCAGGCGCTGCATCTCGGACGTGCCCTCGCCAATGCGGAACGCTCGCGCATCGCGATAGAAGCGCTCGACCGGAAGCTCGCACATATAGCCCATCCCCCCGAAGATCTGCAGCACTCGGTCACTGACGCGGCAGCCCATCTCGCTGGCAAACAACTTGGCGCGCGATGCGGCGATTCGCGCGGTGGGATCGCCCGCATCGACCAACTCGGCCGCATGACCGATCAACAAGCGTGCGGCTTCGATATCGACATCGTTGTCGGCAATCATGAACTGTATGCCCTGGTGCTGGCCGAGCGGGCTGCCGAATGCCTTCCGTTCGTTGGCGTATTCGCACGCCATGGCGTGCGCGCGCGATGCCAGGCCCAGCGAGCGGCTGGCCGATAGCAGCCGGTCCTGGTTGATGGAACTCATCATGCCGAGGAAGCCTGTGTTTGGCGCGCCAAGCACGTCGGCATCGGGCACGAAGCAGTCTTCGAGCGTAAAGCCGTTCAGGTGGTAGCCTCGCCATCCCATCTTCTTGTACCGAGTCATACCAACCACGCCCGGATTGCCCTGACGCACGATGAAAGTACCGAAGCGGTCCTTGAGCGACGCCGTCGGGTCCGTAACGGCGAGGACGATGATGTAGTCGGCAGTTTCTGCATGCGAGATGAAATGCTTGCTGCCGTTGATTTGCCATCCGCCAGGCACCTTGGTGGCCCGGGTCTTCAACCCGCCAAGGTCGGAGCCGGAATTTGGCTCGGTCAACGCATAGGTGATGGTCTTCCTGCCTGCGAGGACGTCGGGTAAAAACGTCTCGCGTTGCGTGGCATCGACTTGCGTCAGTTGCAGCGGAAGGTGCCCGAAGACCTCGCTCAACGGCACGGAGGTATAGGTCAGTTCTTCCAGAATCGCCACCTTGGCCGCCGCCGGAAGACCCGGTCCACCGGCAGATTCGGGAAGGTTGAATCCATAGAGGCCGAGTTCGGCCACTTCGGCGCGCAGGCGTGCCAGCAGCGCGGCATCGACGTCGTCGTCGGCCTCGATCTGCTGTTCGAGCGGCACCAGCCGCTGGCGCACGAAACGGCGGGCTGTCTCGCGGATCATCGACAGTTCAGTGTCTTGGGAAGAGTAATGCATGAGTTGCTCCTCGCTGAGTTTGTGTGAAATTTCCGGTTTTTACCGAAAACGTTTTCGGAAGAGTAGGGGTTGGCCGAGAGCAAGTCAAGAGAAAGGCGGAGAATCAGAGTGAAAACGGTTTCGGACCTGGTAGGCGCGGGCGCATCGGTGAGCGATAATGTCGCGCAAAGCACCCAAGGGAATGCAATTGGACATCAAGGAATTTGCCGCTCATCTGAAACTGTCGGTGAGCACCGTCTCCAAGGCCATCAACGGGCGCGCGGATGTGAGCCGCGACACGCGCGAGCGGGTGTTGAAGGCTGCGGCCGAGCTTGGATTCAGCCCCGATCCCGCCGGCCGGCGCTTGCGCCGGCAGTCATCTGACACGATTGGCTTCGTCATCTCTGCGCCGCAGACCCAGTTCGCGCATCCGTTCTTCCTGAACATGCTCGCCGGCATTGACGAGGCGCTGGATGGCACAAACTTCCAGGTCATCATCGCTTCGGGGCGAACCGTGGAGACCGAGATCAATGTCTTCAGGCGCCTGGTCGAAAGGCAACGTGTGGATGCGCTGCTCTTCGGCCGTACCCGTCGCCGGGACGAACGCATTGAATACCTGCTCGAGAGGGACGTTCCGTTTGTAGCCTACGGACGCAGCGACAGTTCGCAGGACTTCCCGTTTGTGGACATTGACCATACGGTCGTCGGCCGCGACGGGTGCGCGCGCTTTATCGCTTTGGGTCACCGACGCATTGCGCTCATCCATTCGCCCGAATATTTGATGTTCAGCCACTATGAGCGGCTCGGTTATGAGCAGGCGCTGCGCGCCGCGGGCATCGAAGCCGATCCGGCACTGTGTGTGGAAGAAGCCATGACCGAAGAGGGTGGCCTGCGAGCGGCGCGTCAACTCCTGGCGCTGCCAAATCCGCCTACGGCTTTCGTCTGCGGGCATGACATGGTGGCCGTGGGCGCCATGCGAGCCATCGCGGAAGCCGGCAAGGTGGCTGGCCAGGACATAGGGGTGATTGGCGGTGACGACCATCCCGTGGGCAGGTTGATCACACCGGCGCTGACCACGTTCTCGGCGGAAACCCACCGCGTCGGCAGGCGCATGGTCGAGATGCTCTTGGCCCGCCTGGAGGGTGCAGATCCCCGGACGTTGCAGGAAGTCTGGACCCCGGAATTGATACTGCGCTCATCTGACGGGCCTCCGAGAGCACGTTGATGCGTTAAGTCACCGTTCTGCGCGCAAGCGTCAGCTTGCGCTTTCCAGACCTGCATGCTAACTTATTTCGAAAACGTTTTCGAAATAAGTTCACTATCGAAAGGGGGATGGCGAAGTGATGAAAAAAGCAAGCAACGTCGAGGCCCTGGTTGGACGGTTTTCCAGTCGCCTGAAGCTTCGTAATGCAGATACCGACCAGTTCCGGCATGTCAACAATGCGGCCGTTGCGACGCTGCTGGAAGAGGCGCGAATGGCCATCTTTACGGACGATGGGTTGAGCAACTGCATGCACGACAAGCATGTCGTCGTTGTGCATCTCGCGATCGACTTCATCGCCGAGATCTTCTACCCAGGGGAGATCGAAGTACGCACCATGCCCGTGAGCGCGGGCAATACGTCTTTCGAGCTGACGCAAGCGCTGTATGCAGGCGAAAAGCTGTGTGCGCGGGCCAGCGCAACATGCGTGCTGATGGATTCGAATCAGAGCCGTCCGACGCCCCTCCCTCAGCGCCTTCGCCAGCATCTGGCGCCGCCCGCGCCGGTGACGTGCGGCGACATAGCAAGATCACCAACTGGAGAGCCGATGTGAAAGTCTTTCAGACCTTGGAACTGGAAATCCGCGACAGCATAGCGCTGATCACGTTGAACGACGTGTCGCGTCGCAATGCGCTGTCGCGCCGAATGGTCAGCGAGATGCTGGACGCCATTGACCTGAGCCGGACCGGCGGCGCGCGTGCGCTTGTCATTGCCGCGCATGGCCCGACTTTCTGTGCCGGCGCTAATATCGACGATCTTCGCGACGGCTGGATGGAGCGTGCCGATCCGAAAAGTGATCCGGCCCTGCTGTTTCAGCAACTCGTGCAGGAAGACCGCATTGTCGTCGCGGCCGTGCAAGGCCCCGCAGTTGGCGGAGGCTTCGAACTGACGCTCGCCTGCGATCTCGTGGTTGCGGAGGAGAGTGCGTGGTTCGCGCTGCCAGAAGTGTCGCGGGGCGTTATCCCTAACACCGGGCTGGCACTGCTTCCCGCCATCGTCGGTACGCGGCAGGCGCTGCACCTCGTGCTGACCGGAAAGCGGTTGCCTGCTGCCGAAGCCGTGCAGTGCGGGGTCGTCAATGAACTAGCCGGCAGTGGCAGGGCAGTGGAGCAGGCGGTCGAGCTTGCAAAACGCATCGTAACCAATGCCCCTCCGGGGGCCCTGCGCGCAGCAAAGCGTCACCTGCACGCGCATGCGGCCTATGACTGGGAGCGTGTCATCGGTTCGGTTACCGACGTGCCTCGGGCCGAATGGCAGGAAGGCCTGGATGCCTTCACGGAGAAACGCCCGACGGAATTCAGTCGTCTATGGCAAGCCCATCACGGAGGTTGAGAATCATGCTGGAATACGTCAATGACCCGCGTGCACCCCTGCCCCGTGGCTACTATTCGCAGGCCGTAAAGGCGATCGGCTTCGTGTTCGTCTCGGGTCAGCTACCGGTTCTGCCGGGCGACGACCTGAAAATTCCGTCGGGCCTGGATGCTCAGATCATGCAGGTGTTCGAGAACCTGAAGAACGTGTTGCTGGCATCCGGCAGTTCCTTGCAGCAACTGGTCAGCGTGCAGATCTTCATTGCCGACATTGGCAACTGGCCGCGCGTGAATGAACTCTATGCCCACATTCTCGGCGCCGGCCCGGCGCCGGCCAGAACCGTCGTGCCATGTCAGCAACTTCACTATGGGGCGGAACTGGAAGTGAACGCCATAGCTTTGGTGAAATGAGATGCGAGTCAGCTAGAAATGGTGCTCCGTAACAGGAGCTTTGGCTGTCCTTCGTCGAAGGACAGCCTTTTTTGTATGCTTGATGGCCTAGTGTACCGAATGGCTGAGCAGCGGGCTTGTAGTGAGGGCATGTGCTCGCCGCATTTGCGTTGGTCGTGATTCTCTTCGCAGCGCTGTTCTTCAGCGTCAGGGACGCCGAGCCTCGCGCTGCTGTCCTTCCATTGACCATCCTCGTCACGGCCGACATGGTGGTCGCCGTAGTCTGGATGCTCGCCAAGTTATCTCATCTCTCGGGCCAATCAGCCTGAGCATCGCCGCGCTTAGCCCTTAGCCTAGGGCAGCCGTCAGCCGTTCGTAGAGCAGGACTCATCCTGATGCAAGATTGGGTCCTGCGCGGGCGAAACGAAAGTTCCTCGAGGAGCTTCCGCCCGCACCGCCTGTCTTCAGCATCGACAGGCCAACGATGGCAATGGCGAGAAGACGCGCCAGCCCGAGTATCGCTTTCACTTGACCCTCCCTCGTCTATTGCTGTCTCGCGCGAGACTACGGCCTCCGAGCTAACGGCATCCCCCGGTGATGGGGGTTCAGTAAGTGAGCGACTGCCTGCTACGAAGCGGTGACAAGACCGGCAGCGTACTCGACGCAGCCAACGTGACCGGCGCGGTGAATGTGTCGTCGGGACCGAATCCGGTCATGTTTCGGCTCGGCCTGCGGCACTCCTTTCGCCGCAGGCCGAGCCAGGCCCGGCTCAGGACACGCGGACGGTGTGGCAGCGCGCTTATTCGGCTGGCCGAGGCGGTGCGCCTGGGGGCGCCTTGTAGCGGTTGTAGCTCCAAAGGTATTGTTCGGGAAACCGCCGAATCAGCGTTTCCATCGCGCCGTTGAGCAGGGCGGCCTGGGCTGCGGGTTCATCCGGCATCTCGCCGGGCAGGCGCACCAGGTGCAGGTGCCATCCGCGCCCGCGTGGCAGGCGCTCGCCCGACGCGAGGATCACCGCCACTTTAGCCTGCGCCGCCAGCTTGCCCGGCAGCGTCATGGTGAATGCCTGCCGGCCGAAGAAGGGTACCCACACGCCCTCGCCAATGCTCGGTGCCTGGTCGGGCAGCAAGCCTACCGCTCCGCCTTGACGCAGCGCTCGCATGAAGGCGCGTACGCCCTGCGAAGAGGCTGGTACGGCGGTCAGATCAGAGGTGGAGCGAGCGCTGTCCATCAGCGCTCGCAGGTATTCCTTGTGGGGCGTGCGGAACATCACGGTGAGCGGCATCCGCTTGGCAGCGTAGCGTGCCGTGATCTCGAAGCTGCCCAGGTGTGGGGTCAGGAACAGGATGCCCTTGCCCTCGGCGCGGGCGGTGTCGACCACGTGCCAGTCGTCGCAGATCACGCGCGAGATACTGTCGTCATTACGGAACCAGATGCGACAGGTCTCGAGGATCATGGCGCCAGCTTCTCCGGCCGAGCGGCGCGCGAAGCTGGCATCCGGATAGCCGGCCTGCGTGGCATTTTCCTGCAGGCGCTGCCGATATCGGCCGGGTAAGGCGTAGATGAGACGGCCTAGCGCGCGGCCGGTGGCGTGCAGCACCGGCAGGGGCAGCACTGCCAGCGTGCGGCAAAGAGTTGGCAGCCAATGAGGGCGAGTTGTGGCGTCCAAGACCGGAGCGAAAACGGTGTTGTCTCTTGCGAGTACGGGATGGTGGTTTTACCGCAGCCGGCTGCGCGGATAAAGTCCTGCGTTGGAAAAGACTGTTGCGCGGCATGGACTCTGTGAGCATGCCGGAACATCGCGTAAGGGGCGAGAGGTGTGCGGGGCACCGCTTAACGGGCGTTTCCCGGACTATTCCTTGACTAAAATGCCCTTCACATCCTCATCCTTTCGTTGCGGCAACCCCGCTGCGTACCCATTTCTGCGTAGGCGCAATGACCCGGGCGGCCAAGCGCAAGTTAGCGGTTGGTGGGAGGGGAATGGCCAAATAAGCGCCCGCTTCATGCAAGGCATCCTGCGCTATTGCCGAGCGCCCTCAGTCAGGCGGCCGAGCACGAGCGCTATAGCGGCGGAGAGCCCGAAGGCGTCGCGTAGCGTTAACTGGCGGATATTCCGCGTCCGGCAGGCAGGCCGCGACCGGACTGTTTCGCGAGGGTCCTCCCCCTCGATGGCGAGGTCTTGGCATTAGGCTCGGGGCTTTGTGAATTCGCGATTGACCTCTGTGACCTGCGGCCGCCCAAGAGTTCTTCTGAGCTCCTCCAAATCCCGGGTGCAACGCTAATACGGGACCGTCGAGAGGCGCCTCACCACCGATCTGGCCGGCGCACGCTTGTCCAGATCGATCGACCAGTACCGTTCCGGCGCGCCAATATCGGCGAGCTGATAGGCATCAAACAGGGGCAACAGGCTTTCATATGCTGCTACCGCATGCATCTTATTCGCCTGCCCAGAGGTCGAAGGAAGATGGACCGGCGATGCCCGTATGCCGTCCTGCCACCAGCCGAAAAGCCGAGTCTGGAGCACGCCGGAAAGCGGCGATGTCGAAAAGAGTAGTCGACGCGAATGGAAAGCCGCGAGCGGCTATCACCGGCGCTCACTGGCCGAGACTCTGATGTACCGCCTGAAGACGCTGACTGGACAAAGTCTGTGGGCACGCATAATCGGGTCGCAGGCCACCGAAGTGGCCATCCGTGCGGGCGTTCTCAACCGCATAGTCGCGCTCGCTCGCTCTGCGCGTGCACCGTCAATTAATGGCAGGTTTCCTGAGCGACCGATTGCTTTTCGGCCGCGCCTTTGGCCTTCTTTACGGCGCGATGGTCATCCATCAGTAAGCCAATGGCTGCGCGTTGTTCAACGGGCATTTTCGACTTGTCCATGATGATCTCCGAGGGAAAGTTTGCACTGCACGTGGTGCGAGCCCCGTGATACCGCTGGAAACAACAGCAAGCGTGCCACCCGTCGCGCAGCAACATGCTCATAGCAAATTCAGTGCCGCGCATACCCGGTTCGGACAAGAGATCGATTTTCGAGCGCGATCCGCCTGCAATTGAATAGCCGTGGCCATGCTCGATTGCTGGCGAGACCTCGGTGTGCTTTATATTCATCTTGAAAAAGTTATCGTCGTTTACTATTTTTGTTTTCGCTCAGGCAGTCGCGACGTCGCGCTGCGTGTTTCTGTTTGTTTGCCAGCAGTGGGGCAGGTGAATGGGAGCGCGTGATGCCCCCTCCCTCCTTGCTGCGCCGACAGGAGGATACGACCATGACTGACGCATTCTTTGGAACCGACCTCTTCAATGAGCTGGATCGCCTGCAAAGGCAGATGACGAGCTTGTTTGGCGGCTTCCCCTCCAGCATTCGTGCCGGGCGGTCCGGCGCATTTCCTGCGATAAACATCGGGGCAACTGACGGCTCCATCGAGATCGTGGCGTTTGCGCCCGGGGTCAAGCAGGAGAACCTTGAGGTCTCTATCGACAGAGGATTACTGACGCTCAGCGGCGAGCGGCAATCCTTGTGGCCGGATGACGTTCCAGAGTCACGATGCTACGCCCAGGAGCGATTCGTAGGCGCGTTCCGAAGGGTCATTGAACTCCCCGAGGGCGCCGATCCCGATAAGGTGCAAGCGCGTTACGCCAGCGGTTGCCTTTCCGTGAGCGTGGGCAAACGAGAGGCATCGAAGCCGCATGTCATCACCGTCCAATAGTGCGAAGGAGACTGCCATGAACGACACAACCCAAGTTGCCGAACGCAACGACAGCGCACTGGCCCAACGTCAACAGGACAGGGCAGCGGGCGCTGAGACCGTCCTCCCTGCTGTGGACATCGTGGAGGACACGAGCGGCGTGACCCTATGGGCTGACCTCCCAGGCGTGAGTCGCGAAACGCTGCAAGTGAGCGTACACGACGCCAACCTACACATTGAGGCAGAAGCCGTCGTGCCGATGCCTTCCGGTTTGCGGGTACAACACGCCGAAATCCGCCAGCCCCATTTCGCGCGCTCCTTCTCCTTAAGTCCAGACCTGGATGCTACGAAGATCGGCGCAGAGTTGCAGGACGGTGTTTTAAAGCTCACCATCCCGCGCCGTGAGGAAGCGCGCCCACGGAGAATTACGATCAACGTAACGTAACGAGTAACAGTTTGGGCCACGGCCGCCGGCCTGAGTGGCCTTGGCCGAGCCGAAGATCTCTCGTGTTTTTACAATGGCAAGCAGGAGTGCGAGATGAAAACGGAACTTGGCAAGTGGAACCCTTTTAAGTTCCTTCGTAGAAACGTGGATGAAAAGGGCAGCGTCGACGAACCGACGGACGAAGGCTCCCGCCATCGGATGCCAGACTGGCCCACGAGCCGGTTCTTTTCGGCTAATCCTTGGCGTGCGATGGGTGAACTATTACATGAGCCTCTCCCTCACTTCGGCGGGCTAGACCGCTGGTTTGGCGACTTCAGTTCATCACGCTTCCAGCCCCGCATCGACGTCGTGGACGACGGAAACGCGATACGGGTCACAGCCGAATTGCCGGGCATGGAACGTGACGAAGTGCAGACCACTATCGAGGATGGCACTCTGGTCCTCAGGGGCGAGAAAAGGCAGGATGCCGAAACCGAGGAGAACGGATGCTACCGGCTTGAGCGCGCATACGGAGCTTTTATGCGGAGCATTCCGTTACCAGAGGGACTTGACCTGGATCAAGCGGACGCAAGATTCGCACGCGGCGTCCTGACGCTGCGCTTTCCTAAAACCGGCGGAGCACCGTCGTCGGTTCGAAAGATAGATATCCAGTAATGATTAATCCCAAGAAGAGCTAGGAGCGTCGTCATGGAGTTCGATTCCGACTGGATCACGTTAGGGCCGCATCGCGTGCGCCTGCGGTGCGTGCGGGGATTTCCGACTGACAAGATGCGGAATTTGGCGGAACTCGCACGCATCGCCGTCGAGCACAATATGAGCGCCGCGGCTCGTCTACTGGAAGTCGTAGCGGACCGCGCAAACGCATACACCATCAGTGTCGGGACGACGTTTCCAAAGGATAAAGACGTTGCACCGCATCTTGAGGTGGCACTTGCGACCTTGATTGGCCTGAAGCCCGATCAAATTACCATCGAAGTCACGGTGGTCAGCCAGGCTGAGGTGGATCTGCACTTTGGCGTCTACGAGCGGATGCTGGCAGAGCGGATCGGAATCATTCCGCGAATTCAGTGATGCTATCCGCCGACTGCCCCCCGCCTTCGAGAGTGACAAATGTACTGCCGTGACATATGTATGCGGCCCAGGACAGTCACAGCAAGGCGCGCTTAGCGTTTGTACAGACCGACCAGCGAGGCCGTGGCAAGGGTGCTCCGGTTAATCACAAAACGCACCACGCGTTGGTCGGGTTGGGGGGCAGCTCAAGCTTCGACACGGCCAGCGCGTGCACGGTGAAAATGTAGCGGTGCGCGGGCAAGCCCTTGGGCGGGCAGGGTCCGCCGTAGCCGATGGCGCCGTAGTCGTTGACGGCCTGTGTGCCGCTGGCGCCCAACTCGGTGGCGTCGGCGGAGCCTAAGCCCGCGGCGAGTTCAGTGACGGAAAAATCGATGTCGAACAGGATCCGGTGCCAGAATCCGCTACCGTTGGGCGAGTCTGGGTCGTACAGCGTGAGCGCAAAGCCCTTGGTGTGTTCCGGCGCGCCCTGCCATTGCAGCGCGGGCGAACGGTTCTGACCCGCGCCGTCAAAACCATTGAACTCATGCACCAGTTGAAGCGGACCCTGATCCTTGAACTCAGGCGATGTTACTGTGAAGTTGCCGATACCATTTCGCTTCATTTCATGTAAACCCTTCCCGTGTCCGGACGTTCGATGCCAAACTCCGCATCGTGGCCCTGGCGGCTTGGCGTGGCGCGCATTGCGTCCAGCGTAGTGCTGAACTCTTTGAGCGCTGACGGCAGGTCCATCTTTTCCTTAAACTCTTGCATGCCCGATGAAGTCATTTCGGCCCGATGCCGGCGGCTTTGATCACCTTTTCCCATTTTGCTGTCTCGCCGCGTACGAACCCTGCCAGTTCATTTGGCGTCGATGGGGTAGGTTGGCCTCCCGTCCGGCTAAAGTGTTGGGTGGCCGCCCGACCCGTCAGCACAGCGCGGCCTATGACTTTCACGACGTGATGCAATGACTTGAACCGGGAAATCCCTCGGTTTATATTTTTTATGGCTCTCGACGAGCCTCATGCAGTAAAGCGTTTCCTGTGCTGAGGTCGCCATGTTCATTACTATCCTTCGAAACGGATCACGTGCGTTGCTCGTTTCCGCCGACACCCCTCTCACCAATATTCCGCAGGACGTACGGCACTGGCTGGGCGGCGTCGAGGCATCGGCGGACGCAGAACTTGATGCGAAGACTCCCATGCTCGGATTAAGCGCAGCCGCGATCCTTAACGACATTACCGTATCATGGATACTGCGCGCTGGATGCCCCCAATCCTGACGTTGTTGCGTCCCCTGCTCTCTCTAACGACTAGGGTTCCCCCTGTAAGACGGGCACTTACCTCGCGAGGGTGATTCCAGGCCTACCCGGGATCGAAGAGTATTGCCTTCGCTGGAAACAGCGACCCTAAATCGTTCGCCGCGGCGCCCTGCGCGCCGCGGCATTTTTTTGGGGCCGTGACTTCCCCACCTAACCTTCTGTAGGACCGAGGCGGATACCGAATCGCGGAAAGCCGGCGCAAGACTGTGCATATACCTAGACAAGGAGACGCATCATGGCCAATAGTGACATCCACGTGATTCCTGCCGGTGAAGGATGGGCTGTAGATTCTCCGAGCAGCGGAAAGCGAACAATGTTTGCCACCCAAGATGAAGCGATCGCCGCAGGCACCGAGCGCGCTAAGAAAGACAAAGTCGAGCTGCTCATCCACGGACGTGACGGAAAGATCCGCGAGCGAAATTCCTTCGGCCATGACCCGCGCAACGTTAAGGGCTAAAGCCCATGCCGCGCGCTTCGGCCGCAAGACTATCCACGGTGCGATCGCAGTAATAAAGCGCTCACTGAATTACCCCACCTTTGTGGGATGTTGGGGTTGGGATTGGCTCTTACTGGGTTAAAGATGAACAGCGGCCACGTAGCGACGCGCGCCTGGTTCTGTGGGTGCCTACCGGACAGGGGCAATGGTTTCGTCGGACCGCCTGAGTATGTGGACCCTTGCCCGGATGACGTTGAGCCGTTGAAGGTTCGAGTGCTCCAGAGCGATGCCGCCGAATCTGAAGTGCACCGCTTGATTGCCACTGGCGTCTGCCAGAAGGCGGCGATCGAAAATGTCGCGAAGGGATGGAAGACATCCTACGACCCCAACTACGGCAGTTGGTGGGAGCGCTTGTTCCGTTGAAGCTTGAGAAGGCCCGAGCAATCGACTTGGGCAACAAACATAAAAGATGCGCACGGCCGATTGGCTAGCTGCAGCACAGAGGGGGAGAAGGATGGGGGTCAAGCACTGGCTCCCGTGGGAACCAGTGCAGCTAGATGCTCTCATGCGCGTTGGGCAACTAGGTCCCAGTCATCGAATGGGCGCCCTACATGCTGCCGCGCAGGACTGAGCACACCATCAATCAGAAGTGCTTTCGCTTGGGCCTGCCCAGCCGTGCCGACATGCGCCGAGGGGTGGAGTATTGCCTCTGGCGCCCACGAATGACTGCTAAGGTGTGAGCAGAGCAACTTTACGCAGTCAATATAGGCACTCGGCCGGGCACTGCCCCGCTTCCCCGGCCACGACCAACCCGCCCGTGGCGTCTTTTCTTGGGGCTAGCGCCGCTTCGCCGGCAAATCGGCGCCAACGAGCCGCACCGATGCAATGCTGCGGCCTATTTAAGGCACGCGCGCGACAGCTTGACTCGCGGTTCGTTGCGAACGGCATGGAATTTGCGCCGTTTGATCATTTCGTTCATCGTTCGAGGAGCTGACCATGTTCGACTTCTTTCGGCGCAGACTGCATGCCCAACCGGCGACGGATCGCCCCCAGGCCGTCCCCCAGGACGACAGGGGATATGAGCCAGCGCCACCTGACACTGCGCAGCCCGTTGCGGAGCCGGCCTATGGCGGCAGCGGCTATTACGGCAGCAGCGATGCCGGTGGGCAAGCGTTCAACGGCGCACAGCGGCTTTACCCGGGCGATCCGGGCTACCGTGAACACCCCACCCGCGACATCGCCTCGACACGCATCGGCGCCGGCGGCAGGCTGACGCGAAATGGCCCGAAGAATTACGCTCGCGCGGACGACCGGATTCGCGATGATCTGTGCGACCGGCTGGCCATGAACGATGCGCTCGAAGTCTCCGAAATTACCGTCGACGTGGAGCAAGGCATCGTCAAGCTAGGCGGCACAGTGGGTGACCGCTATACCAAGCGCCAGATCGAAGAAATCGCCGCCAATACGTTCGGCGTCGACGACGTGGAGAATGACATTCACGTGGCTTCACGTGAGGATGCATTACGCCTGGCGCCATCCGAGCGCGTGTTGAATCGCAGCTGAGCGCAGGCTGTAACGCGCGCTCACCCATCTCCGGGGCTCACTTTGAACGCGGTCGGAGTGAGGTCACGGTCCGGAGCCTGGAGCTGGCCGGTGCGGCGCAGTCTGTCGGCCGCCGCGATCGCGCTCGCCACATTCTGGATCGCGCGGAGGGACGGCTGATCGCAATCCATTGGGACATGGTTCGTGGCATACGGTTGCCAATAGCCAATGTACCGATCGAGCCCATCCAGTCGAGTCAGTCGGATAATGCGCGGCGCACGCCATCGATGCCTGCGACGTCGTACGGATCCCAAGCAATCGACTCCAGGCGTGGGATGGTGACGCAGTGGCGTCGGACGTGCCCGTAGTTTGCGGTCCCGGTTGCCGGATCGCGGTTCTTCTGCATCCGAAATCCTGCACCAGGCGAAACAATTACAGGTGCGATGCATCTCCGCCATGTAATTTCTTCTCGATCGAACGAGACGGTGGCGCACCCTCAACCATCGAGGCGATGCATCAGGGAGCGCTCGACCGTGCCAGCATGGCCCACGCCATGGTGACAGACGAAGACTTGCGCGCGAATTTCCGGGCGACGTTTCATGACGATTCCATGCGCGACGTCGATCGCGTAGTGCTGGAGCGCAATGGGCGGCTCACGTTCGTGCGCGAAAGCGACAGGCGCCGGCCCATTGAGGCTGCCTCACGCGAGCGGCAGTCGGCAACATGACCTCTGCCGCCGACGTTGCCGCGTACATTCAGCAGCATGCGCTGGCGCTGGCTCTGAGCACCGCTGACAGGCGCGAAACTCGCCATCACGAATACGGGCGTAGCGGGCGGCTTCTGGATAATCGGTGCAGTGGATCGACTGCATCCTACCGCCGCCGGAAGGCCTGCTCGAGCAGTCGCGTCCGTTGCACCTCGTCATCATGCAGAAAGACCGAAGTCGTGTTGATGGAGGCCTACCGCAGGTTGACACGCGCTTCGTCAGCGTCGCGCACGCCACGCCACGGCACCAGTGGCATGTGTGTGGCACCACCAGTGGGGCGCGCCGCAACTTGTCCGCGAGGACAGGATGATCGCCCTCGATGGCTTCTGCCGCCACACGTGCGCGGTGGCGTGATCGCCCCGCGGCCTTCCAGATTGGCAAGCAGCGGCGTGTCCGGCTTCCCGTGCGTGGGCGTGACGAAGGCCCGGGGCGACAATGACCGCGATTGATCTCTTTGACCTGCCCGCCCCGCCCCGGTTGCGGGCATTTCTTTGTGCGATTGCTGTTACACGCCTCATAGCTGACATGGCACAACGGTTGATCTCCTCCCGCTAACGGGTGCATCGCTACGGCGGGGTCGTCGGAAGATGACTCACCATCTATCTGTGCGGCGCACGCCTGTCCATATCGATCGACCAGTACCGTTCTGGCGCGCCAATATCGGTGAGCTGATGGGCATCAAACAGGGGAAGCTGGCTTTCATATGCTGCTACCGCATGCATCTTCTTCGCCTGCGCTGAGGTCGAAGGAAGATGGACCGGGGACGCCCGCATGCCCTCCTGCCACCAGTCGAACAGCCGAGTCTGGAGCACGCCGGGAAGGCGGCGGTAGATGGCATCCTCATAAAACAGCCAGTGTATAGGCGCAGCGGGCTCCACAGCATCTACGGTGACGGGATGCCCGGCCATCGTCGTCGCCTGCATCAGCAGGCATGCGCGCCCCACGAGAATGTGGTCGCTGTGGAATAGCCCCATCGGCGCCACGATGGTTCCCCCGCGATGGAGCGCCGACGCCGAGGCGAGCGATACCATCAGTTGCTCCGGCGTGTAGCGCCGGCCGTACTGGCCGTCGAGCAGATCGAGCCATTCGGGCCGTGCGCCAAGACGGGCCAGAGCGCGTGCATCCTCGTGCCGTCGATGCAGCACGGCTTGGGGAGCCCTTTCAAAGCCGGCGGCGCGGTCCCAGGGCGGCGCCGCCATGCCCGCCTCGGGTACACCTGCAAACACCGTGACGACGACGGGGTCGAGAGCTGCCGCGATGAGGTCCCCGCAACTGAAAACCGCATCGTCAAGATGTGGAGAGATGACCGTGAGGGGTGCGTGGATTTGCGTCGACATGATGGTCCTTGGGATGGCACGGTGTCTGGTAGGCATGGCGCCGGAAAGACGTTTTTCCTAGCCTGTGTCCTAGGTTTCTGTTGCCTCCCCGGAAAGCCTGGCCAACATCGACAAATGTCCGGCGAAGCCATCCGGTGCCCTTCCCCGGGCGCGCGCGCTGGTGATGACCTGTGGGCCAGCGCTCCAGGCGATTCGGGCGCCGATGGCCATCAGTCGATGCACCAGCGCCACGTCCTCGCTGCTGGTGGTCGGTGGAAAGCCGCCCGCGCGCCGATAGGCGACTGCGCAGATGCCGAGGTTGGCGCCGTGCACGTGCCGGTGATCGTCTTCGCGCCGGTATCGCGCGGCAAAGCGGGCGGGCACGTGGGGCGGCTGCTCGCTCCAGTCATCCACGGTCACGAGGCCGCACACGGCATCGGCCCGCAGCGCCAATTGGGCCACGAGCCAGTCGGGTGCCACTCGGGTGTCGGCGTCGGTAAACGCCAGCCAACGGGCATCAAGGGCCAGCAGATGCTCGGCACCGGCGTGGCGGGCCTTGCCGACGTTGCGAGCGGCGATGGTCAGGCATGTGAACTGCCCGGATGCGTGGTTTTGGGCGATGGTCGGCGACTCGTCGCTGCAATCGTCGAGCACCACGACCAGCATCACCGGCTCCTGTTGCAGTCCCGGATGCAGCGCCGCCACGCTGAGCGCCATCAGGCATGCCTCAAGGCAGACTTCCTCGTTGTGGACGGGCACAACGACGCCGATCATCGCGACGCCTCCCGCATGCGCAGCGGTCGCGCATCGCGCGACCAGACTTCCAGCAGGAAGTCCGGCTCAATGTGGCGGACATGACGATGAAGGCCCGGCTGGCGCGCGATGGCCGCGTGTACATGGCGCGTCGACATCCGGCGTTCCACAAACGGCCGCTGCCAGTGGCACGCAACGATGGTGCCCAGCGGCTCGAGCGCCGCCACGGCCAGCCGGACCGTCTGTTGCCACGCATCGGGTTCGAAAAAGTAGCCGAGTTCGCCCAGTACGATCAGGTCGAACGTACCACAAGGCCAGTCGTGCGGCAGCGTGGCCTGCAACACTGTCACGTGCTTGCGGGCGGTGACGCGTGCACGGGTGCGCTCGATCGCGCGTGCCGCCAAGTCGACGGCGAGCAGCGCATCGCAGCGCCCGGCGAGTCGGAGCGTGAGCATGCCCGTGGCACAGCCGGCCTCCAGCGCGCGTGCATAGCGGCGTTCCGGCAGCGCGGCCATTACGAGATCGCGCTTGCGGGCTTCGTACCACAATGATTCGAGTCCCCACGGGTCCGCCTGTTCCAAGATGGCATCAAAATCGGTGGCCACGGTCATAGCGCATAGCCCGTAGCGGCGTTCGCGAGCTTGTTACCGAGTGCGGCCAGGTCGCGCTCGGCATGGCTCTGGCGCAGGAACACCGGCAGATCCGCATACAGCGCAGCCAGCCGCGAATTGCGACAGAGTGGCCCCGCGCCCAGCACACTGCCGACGCGGGCCAGCACGCGCAGAACTGTGGCTTCCACGACGGTTCGCACGCGCATGGCGGGCACGAAGGCGTCGGTATTGGGATGGGCGTCGATCCACGCAGCGGTCTCGCGCAAGAGCGTGGCGGCCGCGTGGAGGTCGCCGTCGATGGCACCCAAATGCGCGGCCGCGTGCGGATCACCGTGCTTGCCTGCCACGTCGCGCGTGGCCTGGGCCAGCGGCAGTACCGCCCCATACCAGCACGCGGCGATGCCCGCGCCTCCATGCCAGAAACCTGGACGGTCGAGATAGGCGCGGTGACCGCCGATCAGCAGCGCCGGGCAGCGGTCCAGCATCACGTCGACGCTACGCGTATTGGCCATGCCGATCGCATGCCATTCCTGCATTGTCATTTTGATGCCGGGGCCGCGCATATCGATGATCGCCAGCAGTGCATGGCCTTCGTCATCGTGGCAGGTCAGCAACGCGTGGGTCACCTGATCGGCACCGGAACACCACGCCTTGCGGCCGGAGAGTACGGCCGCCTGCAACGGAGTGGGGCCAGGCAGGCCAGCCGCCGCAGCTAGATGCGCAACCTCGGTTTGCGTGGAGGACTCCGCGCGGACACGCGCATGGGGTGGCTCTGCCGCCCAGACTGCCCAGCGTGTATTCGTGGTCGGTGTGGCCTGAACGCGCTCGGCCAGGATGGCCAGCGCGTCGGCATGGGCTTCAAATAGCTTGATGGCCACCGCGCCGTGCGTGGACGCGATCTTGGCGAACAATTGCCAGCGCGCCAGCGTCTGCCCACGCGTGGGCAGCGGAATCCCGCCGCCCGCGTAGGCGGCGATCAGCGATGCGAGCGAGCGAGGCGCGGCATGGGCATCCATTGGGACCGTCGTTCATTCCAGTAGCGGATACAAGGCCGCTCCGCAAGTTCCCTGCCAGCGGCGGGCGATCGCAGCGGATACCGCATTGGGCGGGAAAGCAGGGCGTGGATTTGGACGAAGAGCCGGGGAAGCTCGGCGCCGTCCCGACGATAGGGGCAGCAATCTTTACCGGGTCCGTGTAAATCGGCGGTGCGTCGCCGCATCGACACGATCGGAAGTCGTCGCCGAGGGCGCATCCCCAGCAAAGCGACAATCTCGAATTGCGAGGGTCCGTTGGTCAGGCTGGAACGGACATCCGAATGGCTGAGTGTTCGCGCCGGCGAATGGCGCTTCATGGCCGGTGGACTGAACCGCTCGCGCGGTAGGGGCTACGGCCATACGGTGGCGGTCAGGGAGAGGCCGGTCACGCGGTTTTACCGGGGAATACCTTCGCTTTCGTGCATGATTTGCGCGACCCCGTTGCATGCTGAAAGGCCTAGCGTGCAGCCTTCCCAGTCCGCCTGTAGGTTTCGGCGTAAGCCAAGCTGGCAAGAATCACCCCTTTCGCGGCGGGGAGGTATGTTGGGCGCTGTGCGGCAGTCCCTAGTACTTCGCAAAGCTTGTCTAGTGACGAGGTGAAGTCTGTGTCCGTGGTCGCCGTTGCGCGAAAGTGTGCGATTGCCTTATCAATCAACCTCGCGACGTCGCTTGCGTGAGGTGCACCATTTTGCACCGCTATGGCCACCGCCAAGATCTGGTCGACATACAGGTTGATAACTGCATGAGAGGCCATATGGGTATCACGTCACTGACCGTGCTCCAGTTCAATTGCCAAACACTTGCCGTGTACTTGTCGCCGGCGAATTCGTCTATCTCGCCCGCCCCGTTCTCAACCGCTCCTTTTGCCGACGCGTGACATGGTCGTAGCCCATCTCTCGCGGATGAGGACTTACGCTTTGGGTCCGCCCCGCTCACAAGCGGCCCAGCAACTCCGCTTTCTTGGTGACGAACTCCTCATCGCTAAGAATCCCTTTCGCGTGCAATGCGGCGAGTTTCTCTATGGAGGCGAAAACATCTGTCTCGCGGGTGTCCGCCTGAGCATTGGCGAATGCGGCGCGCAGTGGCGACGACGCGGGCGTCAGAACCCCAGGCACCGAGACAACCGGCAGGCTGGCGATGGCAACCAAGCCGTGCTGGCTTGCAAATGTGATGGACGTACCGCGCGACTGTTGTTGCGAGAATCCACTGATCTCGTGATCGAGCGTATCGTAGAGGGTCACCTTGCCGTTCACTTCAATCGCGAGGCGCCGGGGCCGAGCGAAGTAGGCATAGCGCACGTCATTTTGCGCTCCGATGCTGTCGGGCTGCCCCAAATCGGCTGGCCACCACCCTCCAGAGGTACCTGCCAAGGGCGGAACAAACAGACTCACCGGATCGACCGGGCCGACCGCAGTCTGCATTTGGCTGCTGCTACCGTACCCCGCACTCGGGTGTTGTGGCTCGCTGCGATCTTGGCGGCCCTGCTGCAGGCTACCTTGGCTCTGCGACTGGAAGCTGCCGCTGCGAACAAGGTCGGGCTCGCTTGCGATCAGGCGGGAAAGCTCGGAGCAGAGGGCATCGACTTGGCCCTTCAGGTGGTGGTTGAACATGTCGGAGACCATGGTCAAACCCCCCGCCATCCATTGTCCGGAGCCCCCGAATTCGGGATGATCGAACTGGGCCATGGTGCCATTGCCGCGAATCACAGCCTCCAGCATGCGCTTCACTGCATCCGTGCTGAAGCCATGTCGCTGGGCGATGTCCTTGATGATTTGGTGTCCAGCGGGACTAAGTTCTCGCATGATAGTGTTCTCGCGAAAAAGATCGTTGAAGAAATATAAGCCTTTGGCGTCTTGGAAGGGCCGACACGCAATATGTGTTCCTGTATTGGGCAGGGACCTTCGCGCATGGGTGTGGGGGACGTATGAGCGTTGGGGCATGTGAATCCTGACCGCAGTGGAGGAGCTGGCTGCTGGTCGGTATCGTCGGCGTTCTGACTATTAAGACGGCGGTGGGCCAGTGGCGCTACCACTGTCGAAAATTCCACAACGGCCACTCGAGGGGCGGGCGCGCGAAGCCCCGAATCCCTCGGCTTGTGATGATTCACAGACTTGGTGGCCGATTCCAAATAAACTTTGGCGTCGTTCATCGGCCTATCCGGACTATCGCAACGCGCTGGCTGACGACGGGCTACTTGCCCGTCCCTCCGCAAGCAACTGCAGAGACTGGATCGCGGCGCCCCCCACGCCATTATTGACCGGGACGGCAATCCTGCGCCCCGTAATGTCTCCGTTGGGCTGCGCGTCGCGGCTCAGCGCTGGCGGTGTCGGCGTCTGCGTCGCTACGCCCCTCCCAGAATTCCTCCGGATGCGCATGCGCTCCAATAGCTCGGCAGGCCGCATCCACCTGGGGGTTCAGGTCCTTCAGACAACAGGTAATCGAAAGCCGCGGTCATGACGTACCTGGAGAGCGCATGGTCATTCCGTCAGCAGCGCATGTGTGACAAAACTAGTCTGCTGACGGCGCAAGGGGGTATCGCACGACCCCAAGCCGCGGGCGCCGCTGTTACTTCCGGCGGGGTGGCGTCAGATTGTCACCAATGTTCGGCAGTTTGCCTTGCCGCCGTAGTATCACCGCTTGGGCGACTGCCGCCCCAGCGTTTTCTACTTCCCTTTGCACATTAACGTCCGCGTCCAGCGCGCGGTGCGAAGTGGCATAGGGCGAGTAGTAGCCGATAAACCGGTCGAGCTGCGACTGGGGGCCAGCCTCCACGAGACCCATCCAGCCCAGCCAGTCTCCGAGAGAACGGCGCAGGCTTTCGATGCCGGCAACATCACCATGCACGAACACGCCATAGATGCGACCCGCGAGATGCTTGGGATAGTTCCATCCCTGTAGTTCCAGCGCTTTGGCCTCCGGCACCTGCTTGCCGTGCGTACTACTGGGATCGGGATTGCCGCCATCGGCGCAAACTAGCCGGTCCATCATTAACTTGAGCGGACTTGTTGCCTGATACCAGTAGGTCGGCGTCACGATGAGCACCCCATGGGCGCGCACCCAGCGCGGATAGATCTCGGCCATCCAGTCGTTGACTTGGCCGAGCGAATGGTTCGGATAGCAACTGCATGGCCAGTGACAGAGCGGCATGGCCGTCGAAACACACGCCTTGCACGGATGGATTTGCCGTTCTGGCTCGGACACCAGCAAGCTCAGGTCAAGCGTGTCGACAAGCATTCCCAGCGCTTCCATGCGCGCTCGGGCCACTGCAGCCAAGCGCCAGGATTTCGAAACTTCACCGGGGCATGTGTAGTCGTTGCGGGCGGCACCGATGACCAGCAGCACTCGCGGGGGGGCACCAGCATCGTCATGTTCGAGTTGGGCATTGCGCACGGCGTTGCGCGCCTCGCGCCATTCGACGGAAAGATCGTAGTCTGGATCGAAGGCACCAGGACCGGCTTTTTCGGTCACTGGCGCCTTGCGCCCCTCACTGTAAGCATTCCAGGCGATTGCCTCGAGCCGATCAATGGCGGCGTCCTCAACGCGGAAGGTGGGGTCGAAAAAGCGCGCGTAAAAGCGCCGGCGGAACACGTCGCGGGGCACAGGCTCTGTCACCTGTCCTTTGCGCACGTCTTGTGCGGTTTCGGCGCTGGTACCAGAAGGTTGTTTGTCTTCCATCGTGTCACTAACCTATCGCAACAGACGACCGCTCGATTCGCGGAGGCCACCGGTGAAGCGCACAAACTCGCTGACCAACAAAGAAAAGATTGCTGTCAGTCTGATTTCGCAACGGAAATCGGGTTGTTAGGGACATGACTTCTGCTACAAAATTGCCGCTGAATAATTAGTGCGCCTCGATGGATAAATTTGATGCCTGCGGAGCCATCGATTTGTCATCAATGCCAACAGATCCCTCCCTCTGGCTAGCTTATGTCGCACACGCGCTCCCCTCTGTAGGCATCTGTCTGATAGCAGCAGAATCGACTGCGTTCCCGAGTTCCGCGCACGCGCACTTGGCTTGTTGGTAGACGCCCTTTTGCAAGCGCGAATCGCCTGGATCTGGGGTAGGCGGTGAGGCCAGTGCTTGGCCCTGGGTCGGCTTCAAATCTTCGTCGATCCGGCAATCTGGGTTGCAACACTGGTGATCGAACACGCGTCGTTGAAGCGAAATGCTGTCGGTAGCACTTTCTTTCCCATCCTGTCAGACCAAAACTGATAGCGCGCTCAGTTATGTGGGCAGAGAGTGTTTGTATTACAGAAATCAATGGAGACAGATATGGCTTCGAACATCCATGTGGTGCCCGCCGGTGACGGCTGGGCGGTGGAGGCGGCAGGCGGCGGACGTCGCACGATGTATGCGACTCAGGAGGAAGCGATTGAGGCCGGTACCGAGCGCGCGCAACACGACAAGGTCGAACTGTTGATCCATGGTCGCGATGGCCAGATTCGGGAGCGCAACTCCTTCGGCCACGATCCCCGCAATATTCCGGGCTAGGCCTGAACGCCGTGCCACCCCATAACGCACCCACATGACGTTCGATCCAATGCAACTCGCGGCGTGGTTTGGCGAGGGCGAGCCTCTGGCGTGGTGGCAAATGTCGCTGCGAGCCGCAGTGATTTTTTGCGCGGCGTGGGCACTGCTGCGGGGAGCAGGGCGTCGTGCTTTCTCGCAGCAGACTGCGTTTGACCTATGCATCATGTTGTTGCTAGGAGCGGTTCTATCGCGCGCGGTGGTGGGCGCGAGCCCGCTCATCGGCACGCTGGCAGCGGCGGCGGTGCTGGTCGGGCTGCACCGGATGATCGGACGGCTGGCCAGTCGCCATGTGCGCATCGATCAGGTCGTGGGCGGGACGAGGATCGATCTGCTCGATGCGGGACAGCTCGACCCGGTGGCCATGCGGCGCGCCATGCTTAGCGAGGAGGATCTCAAGGCCAACCTGCGCGCGACCCTGCAAAGCGAATCATTGGTCGACATCGATCGCATCGTGGTGGAGCGCAACGGCAAGGTGACATTCGTCAAGCGGCATGTGGGGCGAGCCGTAGGCGCGATGCAGGTGCCGCACCGACGGGGACGAAGCAGGGCAAGAAGCCGCTGACCGCGACAGGCAGCGCAAAGCGAGGGCATGCATGGATGACGCGCGAGAAGTAGCTACCTTTCTGGTGAGGCATGGATTGATACTGGCCACTGCCGAATCATGCACGGCGGGGCTGATGGCGTCGCGCATTGCGGAGGTATCCGGGTCCGGCAAGAGCCTGTGCCTGGCAATCGTGACCTATGCGCCAGAGGCCAAGACCGATGTATTGGGTGTAGCCCAGGACGTCATCGACCGGCATGGATTAACCAGTGAACCGGTATCGCTCGCCATGGCACGGGGTGTACTGCGCCTGTGCAGGGCTGATCTTGCCGTAGCCAATACGGGTGTTGCCGACGACGGCGCACAGGACGATACGCCACCCGGCACGCAGTGCTTTGCGTGGATATTCCGCATGCCCGGCAATGCGGAGACCTTGGTTGAATTCAGCGACACCCAACGCTTTGAGGGCGACCGCAATGCGGTCCGAATGGCGGCCGCGGATTGGGGTCTGCTGCGCATACCTCATTACTACACGCTGGCACAACGACAAAAAACTCAATCAAGCGACACGACTGATCGATAACTCTGTCTCTACCCTTCCTTGCTGCCGGCACAGCCATTGCGTGCATTCTTCTAACGAAGAGACGGCTGGCCCGCTAACCGTTCTCAAAGTGGGCATCTTTGCCAAGTAAGGCTGGCTGGCCAGCCTCGGATTAATGGAGAGGACCATGGTGCGAGACTGCGATATGAAGCGGTTTGAGGGAAAGGTTGTAATCGTCACGGGTTCCGGGTCGGGTATCGGCGCGGCCACGGCTAGACGTTTCGCTGCGGAAGGCGCGAGCGTGGTCCTGGCAGGCCGCACACGCGCCAAGCTCGATTCCGTTGCCGGCAGTATTCCGGAGGCGCGCCGACTCGTGCAGGTGACTGATGTGGGGAGGCTGGACCAGGTGGAAGCATTGGTGCATGCCGCCATCGGTCGCTTTGGCAAGCTCGACGTCATGGTCAACAACGCAGGCATCGCCCCAGAAGGCAGGGCGACAGAAGACAGCATTGACGATTGGCGCGCCGTTATGTCAACCGATCTTGATGGAGTTTTCTACGGGTCCCGCGTAGCCTTGCCCCATCTAATAAGAACCAAGGGATGCATTGTCAATACCGCTTCTGTGTCAGGCCTCGGTGCCGACTGGAAACTGAGCTACTACAACGCGGCGAAAGGCGGCGTAGTGAACCTAACGCGATCCTTGGCACTGGACTATGGTCGTGATGGCGTCCGGGTAAATGCGGTTTGCCCCACGCTGACACGCACCGACTTGACTATGGACATGTTTAAGGACGAGGCGCTGCTGGACAAGTTTCGCGAACGTATTGCTCTGGGCCGCACGGCGGAGCCGGAGGACATCGGCGACGTGATCGCCTTCTTGGCGAGCGATGATGCGCGCTTTATCACGGGTGTTAACCTCCCCGTAGATGGGGGCTTAAGCGCGTCCAATGGCCAACCTCCCCAATAACAGATGGGGCACCGGCACCGGCTGGGTGGCGCGATGCCGTACCCAACGGCAATATTTTGCTCCGAGCCGCCTACGGACAATCAGGCCGGAAGGCTAGGAAAGCGGGCGAGCATGGCCATTTTTTCATTCGGTGGTCCGAGAGTGCCACGGGTCGGCCACGGACTCGGCGCGTCCGGAATGAATGGCCATTCCTCACCTGTTGATGTTTGTTGGCTTGAGATGTCTTGGCTGTGGGAGTCAACCCATTGCCTGGCCCACAGTAACCCCCGAGCGGCGGCGCCTTCCAACCGCGCTGAACACAGTCGGCGTCGTCAGGGAATGCCTTATCAGATTGCCATTTCGACGCTGAATTTGTATGTCAACGGTGCTGGCTAAAACCTACCAAAGGAGTAGCCGCGCCGTGTTGCAACGCGCCAAGTAGAAATTGTGCGATGCATTTGGACGTACGTAGGGAAAGGTGTGGACGCGCCGCGAAGTCGACTTGATGATGGCGACCGCGGTGGATCCAGCTTGAACCTCTGTTCCTACCTTCAACGACACGTCGAGCTCGCCAGAGGCTCCCATAGTGCGGTGAACTGCTTTTCCGGAAAACGTGTCGTCAGCGGCACTACTTTTCGAAGTGCTCGATAAATATCCAGCTAGGACGATTCCGTTACCTTATTAGTGCGGATACGAGAATGGCCAGAGCTCGGCCCTTTATCGTAATCCTCAGCAATCGCGTCAGTCCCACTTCCATCCCGTCAAACGGGCTGGCTCGTAAGAACGAGCCAAGGCGGCAGCCAGCCGCCTTGCGGCCGACCCAGAGCCGATAGAAAGGGTCGCGCCGGAGCCGCAGGCGTCACCACCGCGATTACAATTGAAGAACTATCGCGCACGACGGCCTGGCGTCCTGGCTTTTTCGCGACGCGCATGGCAATTCATCGGTATGAAAGGGAACTTCAATGTCACGGCAGAAGTCGGCAGCCCGAAAGGCAGCTCCATCAACAGCTACGGTAAAAAGCGATCTGCGTTTTCCTGTGGTGGGACTCGGCGCATCGGCTGGCGGCATGGACGCTCTGCGAGTATTTTTTGAGCACGCTCCGACTGAGATGGACATGGCGTTTGTCGTTATTGTCCATCTGGCGGCCAGTCACGAAAGTCATGTGGCGGCCTTGCTCCAGCGTACAACAGGCATGCCGGTGCACCAGGTGACGAGGACGGTTCCCATTGAAAAAAACCATGTCTATGTGATCGCACCGGGTAACCACCTAGAGATGTCAGATGGCCGTCTGCGTCCTGTCGAACAAGACCCTTCCCAACTACCTGCGTTCGCAATCGATCATTTCTTCCGGACGTTGGCGGATGCTCATGAGAAGCATGCGATCGGTATCGTGTTGTCCGGAGCGGGTTCCGATGGCGCGGCGGGGCTAAGTCGCATCAAGGAGGCGGGCGGCCTGACTCTGGCGCAGGCGCCGGATGATGCGGAATACGTAGAAATGCCCCAGCATGCCGTTGCCACGGGCCAGGTCGATATTGTTCTGCCTGCTGCCGAGATGCCACAGAGGCTTCTGGAATTATGGGCCAACGCGCAGCGCATCGAAATGCAGGGCCTGCAGATCGGCGATGACACCCCTCCCGGGGGAAGACTGCCTGTCACCGGCCCTGAACGGGTGTTGTCCGACATCCTGATGCATTTGCGAGTGCGCACGGGACATGACTTCCGGTTCTATAAGCGAGCTACAGTGCTGCGGCGTATCGAGCGGCGCATGCAGGTCAACGGGCAAGGCGATTTGGCTGGCTACCGCGACTTCCTGCGAGCCACGCCGGAAGAGGCACATGCATTGCTGGGCGACATGCTGATTGGTGTGACGCAGTTCTTCCGTGACCGCGAAGCCTTTGACTTCCTTGAGCAGGAAGTCATTGATGGGCTGTTTGCCGGTGAACCCGGCGATGATGGCCAGGTACGGGTTTGGGTTGCCGGGTGCGCTACCGGTGAGGAAGCCTATTCCATCTCACTGCAACTCGCCCAGGCACGCGAGACGACCGGGTCGGCCCGCCCCATTCAGCTATTTGCCACCGATATCGACGAGGCCGCGATTGCGCGGGCGCGTACCGGGACGTATCCGCTGTCCATCGCCAACGACGTCCCCGCAGCTTTGCTGCAGCGCTACTTCACGCGAGATGGTGCGCACTACGTCATCAACAAGGCGGTGCGCGAACGGATTCTGTTCGCGCCGCACAGCTTGTTGCGCGATCCACCGTTTTCGCATCTCGACCTGATCTCGTGCCGCAATGTGCTGATCTACCTGGAGCGGTCGGTACAGCGACAGATTCTGGAGCTGTTCCACTTTGCGTTGCGTCCGGACGGGCTACTGTTTCTCGGCACCGCAGAGTCGGCCGATGCAGCGGACGACCTGTTCATGGTGGTCGACAAGAAATGGCGTATCTACCGCGCACGCGCCGTCACGCAGCGTGCGAAGAACGTCATAGGCTTTCCAGCGCTGATTCAGGCCGAGCCTGGCGCCATGGAGGAACGTAGTACGCCTGCAGCGCCACTGCGTTTGCCAGGCAGCCCAGCCCAGCGCAGTTTCTCCTTTACGGAGCTTCATCAGCGCGCGTTGGAGACCTACTCCCCGCCAAGCGTGATCGTCGACCGCGAATCCAATGTCGTGCATCTTTCCGACAACGCGGGCCGCTTCCTGCGGCATGTTGGCGGCGAACTTTCCACCAACATCATGACGCTGGTGCTACCGGAACTCCGGCTCGACCTGCGTACCGCAATCTTCCGGGCGTTGCAGACCGGCACCAGTGTTGAGGCGCGCAAAGTCAGGTGGGACCATGAGCCTGGGGTCTCGTGGATCAACATGACGGTGCGGCCATTTCACGACAAAGTCGCCAATGCGGACTTCCTGCTGATTGTCTTCGATGAGATCGCGGGTCACATGACCGAGGAGGAGCAGAGCGAGACATCGGGGCAGGACCCGGTGCTGGCCCAGCTCGAACTCGAACTGCAAAATAGCCGGGAGCAGTTGGCGACGATCATCGAGCAGTATGAAACGTCGGTCGAGGAGCTCAAGGCCTCGAACGAAGAGCTTCAGGCCATCAACGAGGAATTGCGTTCCACGAGCGAGGAGCTTGAGAGCAGCAAGGAGGAATTGCAGTCGGTCAATGAAGAGCTGACCACGGCCAATGCCGAAATGCACGCGCGGATCGAGGATACGGCCAAGGCCAACGACGACCTCCACAACATCATCGCTTCCAGCGAGATCGCCACGGTTTTCGTCGACAAGGAAATCAGGATAAAGCGTTTCACCCCGAATGCAACGGCCATCTTCAACCTGATCGACTCCGATGTGGGCCGCTCCCTGTTCCACATTACCCATTTGCTACGGTACCCCACACTGGCCGACGACGTCCGGCAATCGTTCCAGTCGCTCAGGCTTACCGAGCGTGAGATTCAGAGCGAGGCGGGCCGATGGTATTTGATGCGGCTGCTGCCTTACCGTACCGCGGACGACCATATCGACGGCGCGGTAATTACCCTGATCGACATCACGGATCGCCATCAGGCTGAGGCGGCCGCCCGCGAGGGTGAGCAACGACTGCGGTTGGTAGCGCAATCGACCAAGGACTACGCAATCATCATTCAGGATCGCGCAGGTGGAATCGTCAGCTGGAACGCCGGAGCCGAGCGGATCTTTGGCTATACGGAAGCCGAAGTGCTCGGACAGGATGTGGAACTTATCTATGAGTCCCCAGATCGCCAGAAGCTGGTGCCCGCGCGCGAGCGGGAAACGGCCACCAAGGAAGGGCGCGCCGACGACGAACGATGGTATCGCACCAAGGACGGACGCAGGATCTATTGCAGCGGGGTGGTCACGCCCATCATCGATACATCGTTCCACGGCTTTGCAAAGATCGCCCGTGACCTGACGGCGCGCAAGCTGCATGAGGACGCGAACCGCGAGGCGCTGGCAAGGGAACAGGCTGCGCGCGAGCAGGCGCTGTCCGCAAACCAGTTGAAAGACGAGTTCTTTGCCGTCCTGTCACATGAGCTCAAGCACCCGCTGAACCTCATCGGCGTCAAGGCGGAGATGCTCCCGCGGCTGCCAGAGGTGCGCGAGATTACAGCAGTTCGTGAGACGGCCTGGTCGATCCAGCAGGCGGTGCGCAGCCAGGCGCAGATCATTGACGATCTGTTCGACCTATCTCGCGTGCAGACCGGCAAACTGGCACTCGAAGTCTCGCGCGTGGATCTGGCCTCGATTCTCGCGAGCATCGCACATACCTGCGAACAGGAAGTTGCCATGCGTGGGATGACGATGCGGGTGACTTTGCCTGAAATACCTGCCATGACGTTGGCCGACCCAGTCCGTTGTGAGCAGATTCTCTGGAACTTGGTGTCCAACGCGCTCAAATTCACCGATGCCCACGGGCATATAGAGCTTCGCCTCTCGCGTGAGGGACGGATGCTCCGGGTTGACGTGAGCGATGACGGACAGGGTATTGACGACTCAGTGCTACCTTATGTCTTCGACATGTATCGTCAGGGCGGTCGGGACCGGATGCGGGGCGGCCTCGGTATCGGGCTGGCCCTTGTCAGGCAATTGGTCGAGATGCATGGCGGTCGGATACGTGCGGTGTCCGAGGGCCAGGGCCGCGGCACGACCATGACGGTCTGGCTACCGGCCGTCCCGGACGACCGCGCCGCGCCCTTGAATGCCAACGGTGATGGCAGTAAAAGCATTGCCGGGTTGCGTGTTCTCCTGATCGAAGATGATCGGGAAACCGCTGCTGCGCTCACGGCGCTTCTGGAACTCGAGGGCGCGCGTGTCAGTGTGGCCATGAACGGGACGGAAGCGCTCCAGATGCTGCCCCACGAAAGCGTCGACGCGATCGTCTCGGATATTGGGCTGCCTGACATGGATGGCTACGAATTGATGCGGAAGATCAGAGGCAACGCCCAATGGGCCGGGATTCTCTCTGTTGCCTTGACGGGGCGCGACCGGGAGCAGGACGTAGAGGCCGCGCGGGAAGCCGGTTTCGATGTGCATCTTGGTAAGCCCCTCGACTTCCAGCAACTGTTCGACACACTCGGTACTGCGATGCGGGACAGGACGGACCCCGACTCCGCGTCCACGCGGACCCACAACACGTAGGGGCGACTAGCATCCCTCCCGTCCTCACCTCGGGCCCGGAAATTGCGGGTCTGGATGAAAGGGGACGTCATGCACAGAGATATCGTGGTGGTCGCAGCATCGCGTGGGGCACTTCCGGTTCTCAGGACGCTGGTTGAAAATCTTTCGTCGGATCTGGAAGTCACGATCCTGATCGTGCTGCACGTTGGTAGGCATCCGAGCATTCTCCCGGAACTGCTGTCGCGGTGGGGGCGATTGCGGGCAAGCCATCCCGTGCAGGGGGAAAAATTGCAGCGTGGCAGGATCTATGTTGCTCCGCCCGATCGGCACATGGTGGTGGGTGACGGAACTGTGCGCCTGCTAGATACTGCCCCGGAAAATTTCGCACGTCCGGCCGCCGACCCGTTGTTTAGATCGGCGGCTGCCCATTATCAGGAGCGCGTTGTCGGCATAGTTCTGAGCGGTGACCTGGACGATGGTGCTGCGGGGCTCGCGGCGATCCGCGCACGAGGGGGATATGGCGTCGTGCAGGACCCCGACGACTGTGAGGCATCATCGATGCCGCGCAGCGCCATCCACGCTGCCGGGGCCGACGCGGTGACGACCCAGGCCCACCTGCCCGATGTGTTTCATGCCGCTGTGACAGGTGCCAAGCGGCGCGAGGAGGCTGCCATGACCAACCGCCCCGACCTCGATCGCGAGGCGCAGCTTGCCGAAAGCGGCATCGTCACGCCCCAGGACCTCGATGAAATCGGTGAGCGCTCAGCGCTTACCTGCCCCACGTGCAATGGGGCGCTGTGGCGTATGCGGGACGCGCGGCCGTTGCGCTATCGCTGTCACACCGGGCACGCTTTTTCCGCGTTGTCGCTCGAGGAAGCGGGCGCGCAAAGTACTAGCGATGCAATCTGGGGCGCAATACGCGCCGTTCACGAACGCATGATCTTCGCGCGTGAGCGCCAACAGTGGGCCCAGCGCATGGGCAACGAGGTCGATGCGGCGCTCGAGCAGGGCCGAATTGAAGAAAGCGAAAAGTTGGCTGAGTTGCTGCACGCTGCAGCAGGAACCCATGAGCCTGGGTGCTGATTTGCATGGTGAGGTCGGTAATTTCTGCCGGATCGTTGCAGAAAAAGCTGACCAGCGATGAAGACAGCGCGCTGACCGAGGAAAGCTTGACGTGTCGCCAGCGGCGTGTACGGTACCGGCAGCTAGAGCTTCGAGTGCATGTTTCTCTTCGACCGCATCGCCGCCGCCGAATCGAGTAGCATCGCGATTTGCGCAAAAGTGGACCAGGAACTCGGTGGCCGGCCGCTACGCGTGAGGCGCCGTGGGCGCCCGCAATTTGAAATTTCGCGCGGCAGGTTACCGCCTTGCGCGGCTTCATATGGGCTAGAGGCGGAACTGTCGATCCGGGCCAGCAACACGCGGTGGACTTCCATCGGCAGCGGCCCTCGCGGTAGTCGTCGATCGTGTTACACGAAGCCTGTTCTAGCCGCCCAGCGCCGAGCATTCGAGTTCGTTGCGTATGCCATATTCCGGTAAGCACTCCAACGCGACGCGTGCGACACGGTCACGCATGACTTCATCGCGGACGATACCGCGCAGCACGCAGACATCTATTTGTCGCCCCCGGGTAAATACCACGCGAACCGTGCCGGGATCAATCCATTGCGCGAGTCGTTCGTTCAGTACTTCAAGCCGCTGCATATCGGTCTGTGGAGTGATCGGGGCCATGTCCGCGTTGTCGTATTGTCCAAGCGCCGCGGGGCCCGGGACGGGTCGCGTAATATCTGTCAGCGGGGCCAAAGGCGGCTCGTCGCGTGGAGCGGTCCCGTACATGCCGTGCTGCTCGATGCCGTCGGGCTCGGTGGTACCACAAGGGTCATAGATCGGGTCGGGCGAATTGGCCAGATGCCCGGACATGGCCTGCGCATACTCGCGCTTGCCATGATCGTCGCTCACGCCACTGTGCCCGCCGTAGCGGTGATTGGTTAATGTGGACTTGATTTCGGCCATCATGGGCTCCGGGAAAGACAAAGGCTCTGGGAAAGATAAAGATTCCACGCATCCACCGTGCCAACTCGCAATTTGGGCTGTGCCCGTCAATGCCTGTCACCACATGGGGATTTCCCTTGGACCGCATGCCGGTACATCTGTCGGATCATGCATGGTTTTTACCGGGTGCCAACACTGCTCGCGTGGACTACGGCGGTGGCGTCCATATAGCAAGCTTTAAGGACGGAATGTTGGATCATGGCGCGACATATTATCGGGATGCCCCTGCAGAGAGTTCGCGCCGCGCAAGGGTGCAGTTCCTATTCGGCCGCTTCGCTCTGAAGCGGTTTTTTTTTGAAATAGCGGCGCCAAGGGGTGCTTTGGTCACGTGGCGGGCTTCTTGCTTGTAGGGCTTACCTGCGTAGTAACATTGCAATCCTTGTTCATAAATGCGGTAGCGTGCGCACACTCATGGTTCGTCCCCAGGTGACATCCATTACAAGTCAACCCGAAGTCCCCGTGGTGGGAATTGGCGCATCCGCCGGCGGCATCGACGCGTTGAAAGGCTTCTTTGAAGCACTGCCTGCGCACACTGGCGCTGCATACGTTATCGTGCTGCATCTTTCACCGGATCACGTAAGTCTCCTGCCGGGAATCCTCGCCGGCGTAACTGCTATGCCGGTGCTGCAGGTCGAGGAGGCAACGCCGATCAAAGCCAACCATGTCTACCTGATCGCGCCGTCGATGGTGTTGACGATGGTCAATGGCTGCCTGCGGGTAGAGGACCCCGCTTCCCGCGACGACCGCCGCGCGGCGATCGACCTGTTTTTCCGCGCGCTCGCCGATGCGCATGGCAAACGCGCGGTGGCAGTCGTGTTGTCGGGCGCGGGAGCTGATGGCGCGGTGGGCATCACGCGCCTAAAGGAGCTTGGCGGTGTTGTCATTGCCCAGCAACCCGACGATGCAGCGTTCTCGAGCATGCCGCGCGCGGCGATACAGACCGGGCAGGTTGATGTTGTGCTGCCGGTTGCCGACATGCCGCAGCGGTTGATCGAAATGTGGTCGAATCTACGGCGCATTCGCGTGGCAGAGGATGTCGGAACGGAGAACGACGACGCGCTGGCCAATGACATCGAGAAGGTCTTGCGCGAGATCATGGTTATCTTGCGCACCCGTACCGCGCATGATTTCAGGCAGTACAAGCGAGCCACGGTGTTACGCCGGATTGAGCGACGGATGCAGGTCAATGGGCTGGCGGAACTGCACGAGTATCGGGATTTCCTGCACGGTCATCCGGACGAGACGCCGCAGCTCTTGCAGGACATGCTGATCAGCGTGACTAATTTCTTTCGTGACAAGGATGCATTCGATGCGCTGCGCATCGAGATAATTCCGCAACTTCTGGCGCATCGTGCGGAGGGTGAGCCAATTCGGGTCTGGTCGGCCGGCTGTGCAACGGGCGAGGAGGCATATTCGGTTGCCATGCTGCTCCAGGAGGCGTCTTCGGATAGCGCAGAGGGGGTGCCATTCCAGGTGTTCGCGACCGATATCGACGAGCGTGCGATCGCGCTGGCACGCACCGGACTCTATCCCGAATCGATCCTGACTGACGTGGATCCGGTACGCGCCCGGCAATTTCTGACCAAGGACGCGGCCCATTACCGAGTAAAGAAGGAGCTGCGTGAGCACGTGTTGTTTGCGTTGCACAACGTCTTGCGCGATCCACCATTCTCGCGGCTCGACTTGATCTGCTGCCGTAATCTTCTGATCTATCTGGACCGCGAGGCGCAGCTCGATATCCTGCGCACGTTCCATTTTGCGTTGCGCCCTGGTGGTTATCTTTTGTTGGGAAGTTCTGAGGCGGCCGACAGTGTCAGCAACTTGTTTGCCGTGGTGGACAAAAAGGCCCGCATTTACCGCGCCAATGTGGCGGTAAGGTCCGAGGCGCCCATGCCCATGTCGGCTGCCATCCAAAGCGCACGCCTGCCCGCATCGGTGCTGCAGCAACCTGGCAGGCGCAAGTTCTCATTCGGTGATCTGCACCAGCGTCTGGTAGAGCAACATGCACCGCCGAGCGTGCTTGTGAGTCGTAACTCGGACATCGTTCATCTCTCGGACCGCGCTGGCCGCTTCCTGCACTACGCGGGCGGCGAGCCATCACACAATATCATCGCGGCAGTGCGGCCCGAGCTGCGGTTGGAGTTGCGCACGGCGATCTTCCAGGCGCTGCAGGCCAATCGCAGCGTCGAGGCGCGACGGGTGCAACTGACGCGCGATGGCCGACGCTTCTTTGTCAACATGATCGCGCGGCCAGTGCATGATGCCGAAGCGAATGCTGACTTCGTGCTGATCCTGTTCGACGAGGTCGAGGACAGCATGAGCGAGGCAGCCGACGCGCTGCAGAAGCGTCAGCCCGACCCGATCGTCAGCCAGCTCGAAAGCGAGCTGCTCCGAACCAAGGAGCAATTGCAGGCGACCGTGGAGCAATCCGAGACTTCCACCGAGGAGCTCAAGGCTTCCAACGAAGAGCTTCAGGCAATCAATGAGGAGCTCAGGTCCGCCACCGAGGAATTGGAGACCAGCAAGGAAGAACTGCAGTCGATCAATGAAGAGCTCACCACGGTCAACGCCGAGCTGAAGTCCAAAGTGGAAGAAACCGGCAAGATCAACGATGACCTGCAGAATCTGATCACCGCCAACGATATCGGTACCATCTTCGTCGACCGGAGTATCCGTATCAAGCGCTATACGCCGCGTGCCACCGACGTATTCAGCATCATTCCGTCCGATATTGGCCGTTCGCTACTCGATATCACACATCGGCTCGACTATGACAAGCTGTCAGACGATGCGGCGGAAGCATTCGATTCGCTGCGGTTGATCGAGCGCGAGGTGCGCAGCAGTGATGATCGCTGGTACCTCGCACGATTGCTGCCGTATCGGACCACCGAGGATCGCATCGATGGCGCGGTGCTGTCCTTTATTGATATCACCTCGCGCAAGGCCGCCGAGGAGCAGGTGCGCGATGGCGAGCACCGCATGCGTATCGTGGCCGAAAGTACGCGTGACTACGCGATCATCACCTTTGACGACGAAGGCCGCATCACAAGCTGGAACCCTGGTGCCGAACGCATTTTCGGGTATGCCGAAGCCGAAATGCTGGAACGTTCGTCCGATATCCTCTTTACGCAGGAAGACTGCGAGCGCGGCGTGCCGGCCGAGGAGATGGCGCGGGCACGCAAGCTCGGGCGGGTCGAGGAAGATCGCTGGCACGTACGCAAAGACGGCACGCGCTTCCGCTCCGGCGGCGTGCTGTCGCGGATCGACAAGGCTGGCATCAGTGGCTACGCCAAGATCGCCCGTGATCTTGACGAAATCTTGCCACCTGGCGCGCCGCGCGGTGACCTGGTCGGGGGAACAGTGCATGGCCTCGACCATCGTGACGAGTTCCTGGCCGTGACATCGCACGAGCTCAAGCATCCGTTGAACCTGATCAGCGCCAGCAGCGAACTGATTGCGCGCTCGGCCGAGGCGCGCCGCAATCCTCTGATCATGCGCGCTACCGAGACAATCCGGCGCACGGTGCTCAGCCAGGCACAGATCATTGACGACCTGCTCGATATGTCGCGTATTCGTACCGGAAAGCTGTCGCTATGGCGCTCCACCATGGATTTCGCGCAGGTGGTGCGCCATGTCTGTGCGGCGGTGCGGGAGGAGGCCGAACAGCAGGGTGTCAAGATGGACGCGGAAGTGCCTGAGCAGCAGGTCTGGATCTCCGCCGACGTGACGCGCATCGAACAGGTGGTCTGGAATCTGCTCAGCAACGCACTGAAGTTCACGCAGAACGGTGAGTGGATCAGAATAGCGCTGGTGCCGGAAGGCAAGATCGTGCGGCTGACTGTGCAAGATGGCGGCCAGGGCATTCATGCCGAAGTGTTGCCTCACATCTTCGACATGTATCGGCAAGGCGGGGCGGGCGTTGTGGCAGGCAGTCGGCCCCGGGGGCTGGGCATTGGCCTGAGCCTGGTCAGGGAACTGATAACGCTCCATGGTGGCAGGGCCCTCGCGGCGTCCGAAGGGCTTGGAAAGGGCGCTACGTTTGTCGTGGAGCTGCCGCTGTGCGCGGCAGAGAAAGAGGTCGCGAATGAGGGAGCAGTTCCATCCTCGCTTTTGCATGGCTTGCACATCATGCTGGTGGATGATGATCTCGACACGGTCGAAACCTTCCGCATCCTGCTGGAGCTGGAGGGTGCGGTGGTCGATATTGCCACTGACGGGGAGGCTGCGCTAGGCCGGATGAATGCTCAGCGGCCGGACCTGCTGCTGTCCGACATCGGTATGCCAGGTATGGATGGCTATGAGCTGATGCAGCGCATGCGCCAGCACGCAGCACTGCGCGATGTGCCCGCCATTGCCATCAGTGGCTACGGACGCCTCAGCGACGTCAACGCGGCAATCAAGGCGGGCTTCGATGCACACTTGCCTAAACCGGTGGTGCTGGACAACCTGCTGTCGACGCTTATGCGTCTGCGTGCTGGCTGACAGGGTGGGAGCGGTCGGAGTTTGCATCGAGTTGCGCGGTGGCAAGTGTGCGCAGCACGGTGCGATGTCGCTGTAGGGCCGCTATGGTTTCGCACAACGCGGCGAGCAGGGTTCTGGCGGTAACCGGCGCTTGTCCATCCCTGCGCATTTCTCGAAGCTCACGTGCCTGCCGGCGCATGATGTCGCGTCCATCTGCGATGTAGCGGTCCAACTCTTGAAGTTGGGTGGTAACGTCACGTCGAGGGTGGGAAGGGGGCGATTTATGCATGGATGTGCGCGGGACGTCCCGCATCTGTAGGAATCCGGTCAACGCGTTGGTTGCAATCAATCCAATGTTTGCTCCAGGCCAAGCCCTCAGCCATGGCGCGCTCCGCGGTGCGAAACGAACCGATATCGCAGGACTGAGCGAGCAGTGCGCCACGTTGTTCGACGCGACCGGTGGCTTTCCAGCAGTCTTCCCCGATTAGCACGGCAGTGCCCTCGACCGTATGGCCGAAATATTGCTGTCTCGCCATGACAAGGCTCCTTTCCTTCCGCCGTCTCACATCCCATCCCTGCGATAAATCGATTGTAAGAATGTATCAAGCTGTTTGGTGCAAACTAGAGGTGTCCGGAATGTCAGCATTAAGGACTACGCGCTCATCTCGGTTAAACCCGACAATCATGCGCATCCATGCCGTCAGTTCACGTCTACACCAATGAAGCCGCTTCCCTCCGAGACTTCGAGGCGGAATGCGTCAGATTTGACGCGGCGGGTTATGTCGTCGATTTCGGGCGAGCTTGGTGGGAATGTGTCTCCGCATCCGTTGCGGCATTGGAACGGCCGCGCATGCAGCAGTTGCTCCGCCGGCTGCGTGCTGGCGATATCGTGATCACGCTCCGGCTGTGCAGCCTGGGCGTTTCGGTGCGTGACGTGCTGGCTACCGTCTCACGCTTCAGGTCGTTAGGCGTGAGTCTCTATTGCATGGAAACGGGTGATACCGCGCTGACCGATGCGGCGTCGCCAACCCTGCGCACCCTCGTGCTGGTCGAAGCCCTCGAACGGGACAGCCGGAGCGCGCGAATGAAAGCCAGCGCCGAGCAATCCGTAGAACGCGGGGGGCGGCTAGGTCGTCGTCCGGCGCTGGCGTCGACCATCCATGACGAGGTGCGGGCGGCGCTGCGGGTCGGCACTACGGTCAGCGAAGTGGCACGTAGGTTCAAGGTATCGCGCCAAACCATTATGAGAATCCGCGATAGCGGCGAATGACAGCACGCTGGCGCGCGGCATTGCATGCCGACATGCGCTCGCGACTTCTTCCCGAAGTCAGCCAGCGCCGGCTCCGAATCGAGCGACCAAATCGCTCCCGGGCACCGATATCGGCCAGCTATCTAGCGTGAAAGAGCCGCTGTGTTGGTTTTCACACGCTTTCACCGCCTGCATTTTCAGCGCACGCCGCTTGGCTGACCGGGAAATCAACGTGGCCGGCTATGCCCGCCTGGCACAAGCCCGAACTGCCGTGTTGTCGCCAAGCTAGTCAGGATGTGGTAAGGGGCGTCCTCGTAGAACAGCTATCGCAGGGAAGGTGTGGTGAGGGCACGGCCTCCCCGCCCGCGGTCTATATGGTTATCAAGGCGTAGGCAATAACAAGCGGGCTAAGATGTGTCACGCTTTTTCCGCCAGGAAATGCGGACGGAAGAGCCCTCTTCAGCGGGCGCCGGGATTTAATCCTGCGGGCAGTGTCAGTCCGCGATCTTTACACCTCGCAAGTGCTACCGAACTTTTTGCCACAGTTTGTAGAGTCTACAGCCCTCCAGCTATGCAAGCCGGCTACGCAGGATCGTTCTCAGGAGGGTCTGCCGATACTCGCGATCTACAGACAGAGTACGGCATACCAGGCGCAATACTAGTTGCGAGTCTGCATCCGGGAAACCCTTGTCCCTCAAAGACCGCAGGTGGTGTATACGTTCCCGTATTTCCGCGCGCAGCCGCGCAATCCGATGATCCAGCGGCGCGATCTCGCACTCTATGCGTACTTCGCGATACAACCTTTGGCGTTCCGCTTCCCTTTGTCGAATGTCCTTCATTACATCCTCCGTCTCTCGGGAGATACTATCTGTCTCGCATCATTTATTCCGGCTGGCCTGGGTGGTCTCGCTTTCAGCACGCCTTGCGCGCCCCCGCACGAAGCGTGTCCGGCGCGGCGATTGCCGGCACAACGACATGCAAGTGGTCGTGCCTATCACCCTTCATTGGTACTGCATTAGGGGTCTACCGACGGTAGGGAAGCGGTATTAGCAAAGATTGTTTCCAGTCCGCATGAGGCGGCGCATCGCGCGAGCCTGACGCACCGTTCGCATTGACCCCTCCATGCCGGTGTGCTCGATGTCTCTTCGAATGTGTGGGCCAGATAGCTGGCTGCTCTTTCGGTCGATTCACCGACAGCAATGTAGGACGCCTCCTTACTGCAGTGGTGCCATGCCCGTTGCTATCATCAAATCGCATATAACGCGACGGAACGGATCTCAAAATGAAAAAATTACTTGCACTCTGCATACTTGCTGGAATGGCCCTTATCACGGGTTGCAACACAGTTCATGGCGCCGGAAAGGATATCGAGCGCGGCGGCGAGAAGGTTCAGGGCGCTGCCGACAACACGAAGGCAAAGATGTAAGTATCCCGCCGATTGGTGGGAACCCGTCCCTCGGCCGTAGCCGATTTTTGTCAGGCCTACGGAATCCTGTTTTCTTGCCGACGACGCGCTGGATAGGGAATCGACGGATCAGCTTACGCAGCTGTGATATTGGCGAGAAGTTAGCTTCTATCGCTTCCGTCTATTCATCGATATAAATGTTGGAGATTCACTGACGACGTGCCCGGAACCTGGTGCGACCGGACCACAAGACAGCCTGATGCCTTGCCTGGTATCTCGTTTCTCCCTCGCATATAGGAAAGAAACAGTCATGGACCGTCGCAATTTTCTTAGGCTGGGTGGTTTCCTTACCGTTTCCGTTGCAGCCGGCGGGCTTGTCGCTTGCGGGGGTGGCGGAGACGATCCGCCTCCCGATACCGGCAATCCCGAAAATTTCAATTTCGCCCATGGGGTAGCCTCTGGCGACCCGCGGCCCGAAAGCGTGATTGTATGGACGCGTATCGAGGGCAACAATGGTAAGCGGCCGGTCGTCGTGCGGCTGCAAGTCTCCACGCAGCAGGATTTCTCCGCACAAAGCCTGATCATCAACCAGCCGCTTATGGCGCGGCCTGAATGGGACTACACCATCCGCAACAAGGTTACGGGACTGAGTGCCGGTTCGCGATATTTTTATCGCTTCCTGCTTGGCAACCGGGCCAGCACCGTCGGCCGCACCCGTACTGCGGCCGCGGCGAGCACCGCGCTGGCGCAGTTGCGCTTTGCGTTTGTGAGTTGCCAGGACTGGAACGCCAATCACTGGGCGGGCATGGAAGAACTTGCGCAGCAGGACTTGGACTTCATTGTCCACGTGGGCGACTACATCTACGAAGCGGTGCCGGGCGGCTCGCGCGCCGGCAATGTTGAGGACCGGCACACCGCATTGAGACTGCCAAACGGCACCGCCTTGCCCGATGGCAGCGTCTATGCAACCACGCTCGACGACTATCGATACCTGTACCGTAGTTATCGGACCGACACCCGGCTGCAGGCGCTACATGCGGCAGCGCCGATGATAGCGATCTGGGACGACCACGAATTTTCCGACAACTGCTGGCAAGACCGGCAGACCTATAATTCCGATGACGACCTCACGCCACGCACCGCACGCCGGCGTGCCGCCAACCAAGCGTGGTTCGAATACATGCCGGCCGACGTAAGCTTCGACCAGGACAACCCATCGTTCCAGAACATTCAGATTTACCGTTCGTTCACGTTTGGTAATCTCGCCACTCTCATGATGACGGACGAGCGGTTGTTCCGTGCCGATCATGTTATTTCCGAGCAATCGGTTGGTCAGGCGGTTGGCAGCCTGTACCTGGTGCCGGCCGACAAACTGGCGTCGGCCGAAGCCGCCAAGATCGCGAATGCGGGCGGGGCCTTGACGCCGGTTTCAATGTTGGGCGACGCGCAGCGAGCCTGGTGGCAAGACCGCATCGGCGGGGCCAATACGACATGGAAGCTCTGGGGCAACCAACTCTCGTTGCTACGTATGCAGGTCGATATTACACAAGCCGTAGCAAGGCTGATCGCCCACGCCCTGGTGCTGTCGAGTAGCGCACTGGCTTCGGTAGAGAACGCGATTGCTACGGGTTTGGCCAGCGACCTTACCGCAGCCAGAGTGGCCGGCACATATGCCAACCTTGCCTATACAGCGCTGCGTAACGTGCTTTCGCAGGTCGGCATTGATGCGGCAAACTTTGATGCGAACATCAGACCATTCATCGAGGCACGCCTGCCGCGTGTTTCCCTACTCGGAGAATTCATTCTCAACGCCGACCAATGGGATGGCTTCAACGCCGAGCGCAAGAACTTGATGGCATTCCTCAAGGCCAACAACGTCCGGAATGTCGTGGCGTTGAGTGGCGATATCCATGCGTTCTTTGGCGGGCAAGTCATGGATGACTACGACGCCGCAAGTCCAGCACCCGTGATGGTCGATCTGGTGACGGCCGGATTGTCGAGCAATTCGCTGCTCAGTTCGTTCCGCTCGGTGGTGGACAACGACGAGGCGTTTGCCGCTTTGCGCGAACTCATCTACAGCAACGTCGGCGGCACGGTGGTCAACACCTTCGATACCACGTTGCGCACGTTCAATCCGTGGCTGCGCCATGTGGACACCAACGCAGAGGGTTATGCACTGGTGACACTCACAGCCGACCAACTCAGCTGTACATTCCATGTGATGCAACCGCTGTCTGGTGGCATGGCTCCGGCGCCAGCTACAGCAACTACGAAGATGCTCAACGTCGCCGTGAATACACCGAATGTCAGCGTGGCATAGCAGTTATCAGTGATGTGGACGAGCGGTATCCGTCGGTTACCGCCGTCACCGATACCAGTGAGCGACGGGCAGTGATGACCAGAACCCTGGTGAGCGCGAAAATTGCTTTGCCAATGTGCTGTCGCAGGAAGCAATCGTTCAATCTGATATGGGAGACTCGACATGAGCATTTTCAAAGATATTCTGAACAAGCTCCTTCACAGGGGGCAAGGGGCGGCGACACAGGCCCCTGGCGCGACTATGCCCGGCACGTCGTCTGGGGCTAATGCAGTGCCAGCGGGAGCGCAGCCTCCTGCCGGTACAGCGTCATCCCCAACTAGCTCAGCATCTACCGCTGCAGCAAGCGGCCAGCCGCCGCTTTCCCAAGTCAACGTGGAGGCGGTCATGGACAAGGCTGCGGGCGAATCGGGCCAGCCCCTGAATTGGCGGACATCGATCGTCGACACGCTCAAGGCTCTCGGCGTGGATAGCAGCCTGGAGAATCGCAAGACGCTCGCCAGGGAGTTGAACTATTCGGGCGACGTCAATGACTCGGCGGCGATGAACACATGGCTTCACAAGCGGGTCATGCAAGAACTGGCAGCAAATGGCGGCAAGCTTCCAAAAGAGTTGACGGACTAAATCCACCTTTTGCGCGGTCGAAGACCGCGCTTCTATTGGAGCTTTCTCACCATAACCATCGCGGTCGACTTCGGTCAGCCGAGCCACCGCAGTCGCTTTCTTTGTTGTCCGGACATTGATCAGCGGGCGGGGCCCATAGGCTCACGTGATGAATTGCTCCTCGCCGAGTACGCTGAAAAGTCGCGTCTGCAACGGCAGCGTAATGGTAAATGGTGGATTGCGCAGGGATACCCATTCTCGAGTTCGAGCGTTTGAGTTGTATTCGTATTTGCATTTGCGTTATCGAAGTTTCGGTCGGCGAGGTTTGAAACAATTACATATCATGACGTGATGGGTTCGCCCCGGGACATTGCGGTCTGGCACTAACTCAACTTCCATGCTAGCGTCACGTCCGTTCCGGAGATACTAATGGCTGAATCCGTCCGATGGGCTTCCGAGTGTTACCGTGGCATGTTCGTGCATGCGCTTGCTTTTAAGCTGGCGAGGGATGGCGCTACCTCCATTCCTGGCCCGAAATGGGGCTACCTTTTTGGAGTCGGGCGCATCCATTTTCCTTCTGCCGAGCTCGAGTTCGGTGGGTGCGAGACAGACCAAAGCGATTACTTCACGCGCGAGGCCGCAGAACATGCAGCTCTGCACTACGGTAGACGCGTTATTGATGTCATGCGCGAATTTGAGTAAGCCGCGTATGGGCATTGGAGGAAGGGGTGACCGAAGTAGCAGCGGGCTTGCAGTGGCTCATGTCTCATCCCCAGCATGAAGGCTGCGCTCCCCCGTGCATCCGGAAAATGGATCGTCCTCTTAGTCAGCCGCTCATCTTCGATTCAGAGCATGACGGCTAGGAGGCCGCTTCGCTCGGCTTGGCGCCAGACCGCGGCCCTCATCTACGCTAAGTGGCATGGACTGCAAACCGTCTGGGAGCAAGGGTGCCGTGGCCAGCTGCTGATCTTGCGTAGTGCTCCCTCTGGCTTAACCGCGCAGGTTTCCAGTTTGTTCTGATCCGTCTCGTAGCAAATCCGTATCACTTCCATCCTCGAAGCCCGCAGACGGCGGGACCTCGAACGTCCGTACCACACCATACACATCCAGCGCGCAGAAACCGTGTTGCAGGAGTTCGGCCAGCACCTCGGGGGGAGAAATGCCTGGCAGCGGCGTGTCAAGAGTGATTTCGGTGACGCTGTGCGTGAAAGGCGTACCGAGCCAGTGCCGTACCAGTAGCGGGCAGTCAATGAGATCCTTATCGCGCGGGAGAATTAGCGCGCGGGTGCCGTGGCGCAACAGGACGATGTTCATCGCGAACTTAGTTAATTGAAGCGTGCTACCAGAGCAGCGCGACTAAAAACCGCCGCCACAGGGAGACGGCGGACACGTTGAATCCCGGACCGCCGTTTGCGCGGCGTTCCCTATTGGTATGCTAGTACAGTAGGGGTTGCTCCACCAGTTTGGCGGTGCCATCTCCACGAGGCACACAGGAGAATCTCGCGCTCTAATTCGGCAGTTTCGATCGTCGCCGTTGTCGCGCATCGCGAGATTACTGGCAGCGGCGATGGCTTTTTCCTGTGTGGCGTACAGTGAGACGGGACCGGCAGTCCCTTTCTTCTTGCGAACACGTTGCGCAATACCCAACGCTGCTTCGGACTCGCGATACCCCTGCGCTTCAGTGCCATCGTCATTTCTCCACGCGATCTTCCTACAAAGTCTTACGTCTCACAGCATGACATGTTCCCCATCCTCCGTCTGGAGGATGGCGCAAGGTAGTTCCGCTCACTACGCTTGCTACAGGGCTAGTCAAGGCTGTGGATAAATGCCTCCGCGAAAATCTCAGGGCAGATCCACGAGTAAAAACGCCTTGAGGCAGTCGAGCACGATGGAGTCGGTATGGCTCAACAACCACTTCGCTGGATTTCTGCCACGTACCGTGGACTGAACATTCACGTCCTTACCAGATATGCAGTCCGGGCCCGATGGCGGAGATCATAGCTATCACTTTGCGCGCAAAGCGGCAGAGGAAGCAGCGCTGCATCATAGACGATCCGTCGCCGACGTGATTGCTGAATGCTAGCCTGCCCATAGAATCAGGCCCATTTCTCAAGAGATTGCCATGCAAGCTGCGTTTTATAAAGGCCACACCATTAGAGGCTTCTCAAGCCCGATAGGCAACGGGAGCTTTATCGCGTCTGGCGGCGTCGACAAGGACAGCCGTCGCATAGAAGAGTCAGGTGAAATTGGTTGCTATCCCTCGTCTGAAATGGCGGCGGCTCAAGGGCTATCTTGGGCGAGAGCTTGGGTTGACGCCCAAACCCAGGATAATTAACGCCAGACAACGCAAATGTGCAAGAAACGGTCAGCCGGCCGTTCGTGCCCTAGTGTGTGGGTAGATTGCCTAGACTACGCCGCCGCGTCCGTACGCAGCGGCGTTTTTTTGGTTCGCTGCGTTGTCGGAGACCTCCCGGTTTCGGGATCGGCTCAGCCGAGCTCCTTCGCGAGGTAGGCCGCTGTTACGCTTGCTGTAGAGGCCGCGATGAAAGCCGGAGGGCCGGTTTCCACGATGCGTCCCCCTTCGTCGCCAGCGCCAGGTCCGATGTCAATAACCCAGTCGGCCTGCGCCACCACGCGCATGTCGTGCTCGACCACAACCACGGTGTTGCCAGCTTCCACTAGCGCTTGCAACTGCACCAGCAGGCGGTCCACATCGGCTGGATGTAGGCCATTGGTGGGTTCGTCGAGCACATACAGCGTGTCGCCACGCTGCGCGCGCTGCAACTCGGTTGCCAGCTTGATGCGCTGCGCCTCGCCGCCCGACAGTTCCGTGGCCGGCTGCCCAAGCCGCAGGTAACCGAGGCCGATATCGCGCAACGCCGTCAGGGCGCGCATTGCGGGCCCCTCATTGGCGAAGAATTCGCAGGCTGCGTCGACAGTCAGGTCCAGCACCTCGGCGATGTTCCGGCCCTGCCAGGTGATTTCCAGCGTCAGTGGCTGGTAGCGCGTGCCGTGGCACGCCGAACACGGCGCGTAGACGCTCGGCAGGAAAAGCAGCTCAACGCTGACGAATCCCTCGCCTTCGCATGTCGGACAGCGTCCCTGCGCCACGTTGAACGAGAAACGGCTGGCCGAGTAGCGCCGCTTGCGCGCGGCGGGGGTGGCGGCGAACAGCTTGCGTACGTGGTCGAACAAGCCGGTGTAAGTGGCGAGATTCGAGCGAGGCGTGCGGCCAATCGGCTTCTGGTCCACGCGCACCAGCCGGCGCACCGCCTCCATGCCGCCAGCGATTCGGCCTTCAGTCGAGGCGTCTGTCACCGCGAACAGCGGGTCTCGCTCTTCGTCGGTATCGCTGTCGTCGGCGCGGCCCAGATGCCGGTTCACAAGTTCGGGCAGCGCCTGACTGATCAGGCTCGACTTACCCGAACCCGAAACCCCGGTTACCGCCGTGAAGCAGCCAAGCGGGATTTGCGCATCCACGCGGTGCAGGTTGTTGCGCGAGACATGGGCCAGCCTGAGCCACCGGGCCGGCTCGCGCGGCGCGCACTGCTGGCGCTCCGGCGGGTCGAACAGGTACGAAGCGGTGCGCGAGGCCGCGATCTGGGCGAGGCCGTCTGGCGGCCCGCTGTAGAGCACGCGCCCGCCATGCTCGCCGGCGGCGGGCCCCACATCGACGATCCAGTCCGCCTGGCGCATGGTCTGCGTATCGTGCTCCACGACAAACAGCGAATTGCCGGTGGCCTTGAGGTGACGCAATGCCACGAGCAGCGCCTCGCCGTCGGCGGGATGCAGCCCGGCCGAGGGTTCGTCTAGGACATAGACCACACCGAACAGTTGCGACGAGATCTGCGTGGCCAGCCGCAGCCGCTGCAGTTCGCCCGAGGACAGCGTTGGCGTGCTGCGATCGAGCGATAGGTAGCCTAGGCCCAGATTGATCAGCGTGGACAACCGCTCCATCAGTTCGCCGGCAATGCGTTGCGCGGCGAGCCGCTTCTCGTCGGAGAGGTTGGGCGTTCGCCGCACGTCAGGGGCGGCCTTGTGCGCCGAGCCGCCGGCCGCCACGCGCCGCGCCGTGTCCGCACGCGCTGCCTTGCGGCTCGGTATGGCGCCGGCAGCCCCGAGCGGCGCGAGCGATTCGCCTTGCGCGATGGGACGCATGATCTCGGTCACGCGGGCCAGCGACAGGTGCGTGAATTCGCCGATGTCGAGCCCGGCGAACGTCACCGAGAGCGCCGCCCTTTTGAGCCGCTTGCCGTGGCACGCCGGACAATCGCACCCGATCATGTATCGCGCCACGCGCTTTTTCATCAGCGCGCTCTGCGTGGTGGCGAAGGTCTGCAGCACGTAGCGCCGTGCACCGGTAAAGGTGCCGTGGTAGCTCGGCTCCAGCTTGCGTTTAAGCGCCGCGCGGACCTCGCGCGGCGTGAAGCCGGCGTAAACCGGTGCGGTGGGCTGTTCTTCAGTAAAAAGTATCCAGTCGCGGTCCTTCTTAGGGAGGGCGCGCCACGGCGTGTCGACGTCATAGCCGAGCGTGACGAGGATGTCGCGCAAGTTCTGCCCGTGCCAGGCCGGCGGCCACGCGGCCACGGCGCGTTCGCGGATGGTCAGTGAATCGTCTGGCACCATCGACTGCTCGGTGACATCGTAGATGCGCCCGAGGCCATGGCACTCCGGGCAAGCACCCTCCACGGTGTTAGGTGAGAAGTCCTCGGCATAGAGCATCGGCTGCCGCGCGGGATAGGTGCCGGCGCGCGAGTACAGCATGCGCACCAGACTCGACAATGTGGTGACGCTACCCACCGTCGATCGTGCATTCGGCGTGCCGCGCTGCTGCTGCAGCGCAACGGCGGGTGGCAGGCCCTCAATGCTGTCGACCTCGGGTACGCCCACCTGATCGATCAGCCGCCGGGCGTACGGTGCGACGGATTCGAAATAGCGCCGCTGCGCCTCAGCGTAGAGCGTGCCGAACGCAAGCGACGACTTACCAGAGCCCGACACGCCGGTGAACACCACCAGCGCGTTGCGCGGGATATCGACATCGACATTCTTGAGGTTATGTTCCCGTGCGCCGCGCACACGGACGAAGTTGTCTGTGCTGGCGGGCACGGGATCCTCTTCACGACCTGCGGGGGACGTGCGCCGGGGTGGCCGGATGTCGTCGCTCATACGCGCCTTCACCTGCAAAAATTGCCGAAAGCGGCCCTGTACGGTCGGTTACTGGTGCGTCGTTTTGCCGTACGTTTGCACGCGGGCTTGGGCATCCGCGCCGAAGTCCACAAATCGGTCGCGGCTGTGGTCATCGCTGCTGCGGCGTTGGCGGCCGGACGCCCGTCTTTGGCTACCGCGCGACCGCGGGCCGTCCCGGTGACGTTGGCGCCGCTGAACCATATGCTCAACATCTGGTTCTTCTTTAGCCAAGAGTTCTTCACCGCATGCTCCTTCAGACGTCAGCCAGGGTGCCGATGCGGCAAGGCTGCAGGAAGCATGCCAGTGACCCCACCGATTGCGGCCTACCGGAGTTCCTAGCCGCTGTCGGAAGGAAGCTCCCTCAACTCGGTACGCGTGGCGCAACGCTTCGCATCGGCAGCGGTACAGACGCGATTCCGGTCCGGGCCAGAGGCCGGCATCGTTTCGGAGAAGGCGCCAGGACCAACGATCTGACGGTCACCCGCGAACACGACGAGTGGTTTGCGTCGGTCACGCTGCGGGTACCAAAAGGCGCCTGTGTGCGTGCCCGTACCGGCGACGCTCACTGGGCGTCGACTTCGGCCTGAACGACGGGGCGACGTTCAGCAGTGGCGAGACGACCGCCAATCCGCGCTCCGTGCGCAACGAGATGCCGCGCCCGGCGGAGCTGCAGCGTCAGCGGGCGCGCAAGACGCGCGGCTCGGTGCGTGACAAGCGGCTGGGCATGCAACTCGCCAGGGTACACGAGGCCATCGGCAATCTTCGGCGGGAGTTCCTGCACAAGGCGACGTCGCGAGCGACAGGGCTCCGTACTCGCGTCACCGCGCTGCGAGATTCGGCCAACCGGTGGCACGCAATTCGCTGGAACCCCATTATTGAGCGGCATTCGCGGTCGTCATACTCGCTTATCCATCGTGTCGCTCGCAATCTTCACTGCTCCGGGCGTGTAAAGGTGGCGCATCGACCATAGAAATCCTGCAATGACCACATTTTCGGACTTTATCCTCAAACGGCTGCCCGAGTGGGGTGTAGCGCGCATTCACGGCTAACCTCGCGACGGAATCAACAGCATCCTCAGCGCGTTGAACCGTGCGCAGGAGCAGGCTGTGGGATCGCAACTGATACCGGCGCCATGACGACGGCCAGGGAGATGTGGGTGGAGATTGTGCTGAAGAGCGTGTCGCCGGGCTGCGCATCCCCGGGGAGGGAGTGGGCAAGAGATTGACACATGCAGCGACGGAGCAAAGCCATGAAGCAAGTACCGGCCGGGCAGACAGCCCCGGCAAACCAGCCGCAGCACTCGCCGGGGCGGGGTCTGCGCCGCACCCCAACGAATCTTGCGATCTTGCTCAAGGACACTGTCTTTGCATGGATCGACGACTACGCGCCGAGTATGGGCGCCGCCTTGGCCTACTACACGGTGTTCTCTGTGGCACCGCTGCTGCTGATCGTGATAGCCATCGCGGGGCTCGCATTCGGCGACGAAGCCGCACGCGGTGCTGTTGTCGAACAGATCGGGGGGCTGATTGGCGAGGACGGCGCCAAGGCCATCGAAAGCATGCTGGTGTCCTTGAGCGAGCCGGCGGCGGGCTCGCTGACGGCGCTGCTGAGTCTGCTGACGCTGCTAGTGGGTGCCACGACGGTCTTCGCCGAGCTGCAATCGGCGCTCGACCGGATCTGGCGCGTACCCGAGCGCAAGAAGCCGTCGGGCCTGTGGGAACTGCTGCGCGCGCGCGTGCTGTCGTTCGGCATGATCCTCGGCATTGGCTTCCTGCTGATCGTCTCGTTGATCGCCAGCGCGGCGCTAGCCGCGGTCGGACGCTACTGGACCCCGATCGGTGGCGAGGGCGAACTGCTTGGCCATCTGCTTGACATGATCCTAAGCTTTGCCATGGTGACCGTGGTGTTTGCGATGATCTACAAGATCATGCCTCACGCGGACGTTCGATGGCCCGACGTCTGGCTTGGAGCGCTGGTGACGGCGGTGCTGTTCACGATTGGCAAGCTGCTGATCGGCCTCTACATCGGTAAGACCGGAGTGGCGACTGGGTACGGTGCAGCGGGGTCGCTCGTCATCATCCTCGTTTGGGTTTACTACTCGGCGCAGATTTTCTTGCTCGGCGCGGAATTTACCTGGCTCTACGCTAACCGCTTTGGATCCTTGCGAGTCCGCAATGAGGCGGCGCGGGAGCGCCCGGCGCCGATCGCGCATGACGGGACGCCCCCATTGCGTTGAGCGGACGCATCTTCCAATGCCGGAGGCAAAATACCGTAAAACAGCTTTACCGCAGGCTTACTGCGACGGAACCGGCCAGCGTGTCTCTTGTTGCGTCCGGCGTCTGGTAATGCGGACAGCCGGAAGCAGAGGAGACGGACAGCGCGGAGACAGTCGCAGTCGCTCAGTCAATGGTCAGCTTCGCGACCTTGGCAATGCCCTGCCAGGCGTTGACATCCTCGCGGACCGTCGCCGTGAACTGGTCGACGGTGGGCCGATTCGGGCGCGGCATGTTCTGCTCGGCAAACTTCTTGACGACCTCGTTGGTAGCAAGGATGCGATTGATCTCGGTATTCAGCCGTTGCACCACGTCCTGCGGTGTACCCTTTGGCGCGAACACGCCGTACCAGCCATCGCGGTCGAAGCGAAAGCCCTGTTCGGAAAGCGTGGGCACGTCCGGCAGCGCCGGCCCGCGTGCCGAACCGGTGCAACCAAGCGCGGCGAGCTTGCCGGCACGGATGTGCGGCACCGGTGAAGCAATATCGGTGAAGCCCACCCGGATGTTGTTGGCCAGCAGATCGGTCACCAGTTGCGCGCTGCCCTTGTACGGGATGTGCTGCATCTTCAGTCCGTAGTGGGCCTTGATCGCTTCCATCACGAGATGTCCCGTGGAGCCGTTGCCCCATGAACCGTAGACCAGCTTGTCCGGGTTCTCGCGGGCGTAGCGCACCAGATCCGCCAGCGACTTGAACCCGGTCGTGGGATTCGCCACCAGCAGGATGCCTGCCGCGCCGACCTGCGCCACGGGAGTCAGGTCCCGCAGCACGTCATATGGCATGCGCGGCTGGATGACCGGGTTGATAGCCACGGCGGACGACGGTGTGAGCAGCAGCGTGTAGCCATCGGGAGAACTCTTCGCGACGATGTCGGTGCCTATCATGCTGTTCGCGCCGGGACGGTTGTCCACCACCACGGGCTGGCGCAGCGCCGTGTTGAGATCGGCTGCGATCAGTCGCGCAAAGATGTCCATGCCCGCGCCGGCGGGTCCCGGGACCACTAGCCGGATCGGCCGGTTGGGCCAGGTGGAATTTGCCAACGCCGGACGAACCAAGGCATGCAAGGCGAAAGGGGCGGCGAGAAGCGATGCGCCGGCCAGGCACGCGCGCCGACGCATGGGCGAGTGTTTCATGACTTGTCTCCATTTTCTTCTGGTGCGCCCTCTGCGGGAGCGTGGAGGAATTCTAGCGACGATCGGCATCGCGCGGTCCTGCAATATCGTTGGATCTGTTCTGCGCAAAGCGCGGGAAAGCGCGCACGTTCCCACTGCTAGCATGGCGCGCCTATATCAGACAGGAGACATCGATGCAGTCATTGTCGGACCAGGTCATTCTGGTCACCGGAGCCGGCTCGGGAATCGGCCGCGCCAACAGCGTCCTGATGGCGAGCCGGGGCGCGGCTGTCATCGTCAACGATCGCAGCGTGGAAGGGGCGCAGGAAACCGTGGCGCTGATCCACGCCGCAGGTGGCACGGCCGTGGCGTGCATCGCCGATGTGTCGGACGCCGAGGCCGTGGAGCGCGCATTCGCAGCGGCGCAGCAGGCGGTGGGGCCGGTGGACGTGCTGGTGAACAATGCCGGTCTTCCCAGCGGCATGCCGGCGTTCGAGGAGATCGACGAAGTCGCCATCGACCGGATGTTTGGCGTGACGGTGAAGGGCGCGATGTTCTGCACGCGCGCCGTGTTGCCCGGGATGAAGCAACGCAGGCGTGGCGCCATCGTGAATACGTCGTCGATCACGGCGTTCGGGTCGCATGCGCGGGGCAGCGTCTACGCGGCGGCGAAGGGTGCCATCATCAGCCTCACACGGGCATGGGCCCGCGAATTCGCCCCGTGGGGCATCCGTGTGAATGCCGTCGCCCCGGGCCGCGTGCAGACACCGATGAGCGCGGGACTGAGCGCGAATGCTTCCTATGAGGAGGAGCTGCGCCGCCGCGTACCGCTGGGCCGACGATGCAGCCCCGATGAGATAGCCACGGTGGTGGCGTTCCTCGCGTCTTCCGACGCCAACTACATGACGGGCCAGGTGTTGAGCCCGAACGGTGGCGAGATCATGTAGCCGCAAGCACAACAGGCCCCACACTCGGGGCCTGCACATGCTGCGTGTGGTGTGCTTACTGCAGCGCCGTCGCGGCCGGCGCGATGCAGTGGGTGCCGGCGTTGAAGTTGATGATGGGACGTGCCTGGGCGCAGGTGGTCTTGCGGATCTTGCCCACTATCAGGTCATGCGTGCCCAGCACTTCGGTGCACACGATGTCGCACTCGATGCTGGCCAGCGCGTCCTTGAGCACGGGCAGGCCGTGGGTGCCGTCTTCCCACTGGCCATTGGCGAAGCGCGCCGCGCCCTGTGGCGCCTTGAGGAAGTTGTCGATCACAGTGCGGTGATCTTCGCCCAGTACGTTTGCGACGAAGCGCCCGGCGCGCAGCAGAGCCTCCCGCGCCGAGGCGTTCTGCTGGAGGAAGAAGCCCACCATGGGCGGATCCGCCGATACCGAGGTCAGGCTTGAGACGATGATGCCGGCCACGTCCTCGCCGCTGCGCGTGGTCACCGCGCTGATGCCGGCAGGCAGGGCCCGCATGGCGGCCTTGAAATCCTCGACGGACACCGTTTCATCGGAATCGTTACGCGTCAGATGGGCGCGGATGGCGCCGTGCTCGTCCACCCAGCCATGGCGGCAAGCGTAGTCCACCATGGCCGTGAATTTCGCTTCCCAGTCGGCATCGCCGGCGTGGCCGGACATGAAACGTAGGACCGACGGTGCCAGCCAAATGTGGTCAGCATCCTCGCGTCGGCCGATCCGTGCGATGGCGTGGTCAAGTCGTGCCGGCGACTGGGGGTCCACCAGCACATCAAGACGCTTGAAGTCCTGCGGCTCGCGCAACGTGATGGCGCCGGCATTGGTCAAATGGACTCGCATGGCTGGCTCCTCAGGCGGCAACGCCCAGATCGGTCTGCTGGCCAATTTCCTTGCGGATGGCCGGGATGATGCGCTCGCCCCACAGCTCGATCTGGCGGAGCATGGTCTTCTGGTCAAAGTCGCCAAGCTGGGTCTGCAACGCAAGGTGCTTCGGACGCAAGATGCTGATTTCCTCCAGCAGCTTGTCGATGACCTGGTTGACGGAGCCGACCGGCAGGTTCTGGCGCAGTTGCTCAAATGTGGGATCGGTGTCTGACGGCACTTCCTTGACCATGTAGCCGTCGTCGCTTTGGGCACGACGGAATTTCAGGCTTTCAGAGATGCGCCGCTGGAAGCGCGCGCAATCCAGGTAGGCATCGATCTCGGCCTTGTTGTCCGAAGCGTAGCCGCAGCGCAGGAAGCCGAATTTGACGTCGCGGTCCAGGTCCTTGCCGTTTTCTTCCGCCACCTTGTCCAGGCGGCCGCGCAGCGCAGTGATGGCGTCGTTGCCATTCAGGAGTGCGGTCACGAACAGGTTGTGGTTCTCGCGCACGCCCCGGCCTAGCGTTACCGGATTGCCCGAGGTGATCCACAGCGGCGGCATCGAGTCCTGGATGCAGCGTACCGCGATCGAGCTCGGCGGAATCTTCAGGAACTGGCCGTCATGCTCGAAGATCTTCTGGGTCAGGCCCTTGGGAATGACGTCGAGGAATTCGTTGAAGATGGCCCCGGACTCGGCGATGTCCACGCCAAAGCGTTCGAATTCAAACTGCTGGTAACCTGAGCCCACGCCCAGTTCCAGCCGGCCGTTGGACACGGTATCGACGAAGCCGACCTCCGCCAGGAAGCGCGCCGGATGATAGAGCGGCAAGATGCAGACGGCGGTGCCCAGACGGATGCGGTGGGTCTTGGCGGCGGCATGGGCCACCATCATCAGCGGCGATGGCGACAGCGAGTAGTTGTTGAAATGGTGCTCGGCGTACCAGGCCGTGTTGAAGCCAGCCTGCTCCGCCATCACGGTCTGCTCGATGGAGTTGTTGATGACGTCGCGAGAAGTCTGGTGGTAACCTCGCTGCTGAGCCAGAATGAATACGCCGAATTCCATGGTGTCTCCTGAGAAATTCCAATCAAGTTGTGTCGAAATTCTAGGTGCCGGGTTATGCCGGCCGGAATAGGGGAAGGGCGGCGTTCTGTACTGCAAAAAATGGAGGAATGATGGATCGGCTTCGCGCCATGGAACTTTTTCTGTCGATCTCGAAGACGGAGAGTTTCTCCGAGACGGCGCGACAGTTCGCGGTGTCCGCCACATCCGTGTCGCGCATGATCACGGACTTCGAGACCGAGCTAAACGTCAAGTTGCTGATGCGCTCCACGCGCCAGGTGGTGCTGACCGAGGCCGGCCAGGAGTATGCGCGCGAGCTGGAGGGGATCCTGTTCAACATCGACCAGGCGCACCGCAACATCACCGAAATCCGATCGGCGCCTAAGGGTACGTTGCGGGTGCATTCCCGCATGATGTTCGGGCTCGGGGTGCTCCCGCCGCTGATGGCCGAGTTTCGCCACAAGTATCCGGACATCCACGTCGAACTGGTGCTCTCGGAATACAAGACCGACCTGCGGCGCAACAACGTCGATATCGATTTCCGCATTTCACCGCCGGTCGAGGCAGGACTGAAGCGGCGAATATTGTTTCGCAGCGAGCGCTACCTGGTTGCGTCGCCGGCGTACTTGGCGCGGTGTCCGGCGCCGGTCGAGCCGACCGACATCCTGGCGCACGACTGCATGGCCTATCTGCTGCCTGGCGGCCAGCACAGCTGGCAATTCAAGCGCGACGAGGTGGTCGAGGAGGTCAGCTTCAAGCCGCGGCATGTCACCAACAACGGCGTGGCACTGCAGGAACTGGCGAGGCTGGGGGAGGGGATCGCGCTGCTCGACGACTACACGGTGCATCGCGATATCGCCGCCGGCACGCTAGTGCGGTTGCTGCCGGACTACCGAGTGACAAACACCACATTTGAGGAAGGCATGTATGCCACGATCCTCGATACGGCCATGATTCCGGCCAAGATCCGACTCTTTCTCGATTTCGTGGCAGATCACGTGTCGGGCGACTCCCTGCGCTTCACCGCCTATGGGAAGTCGGGCGCGGCGATCGAGAGTCCCTCAGTCGGCGCCTGATGCGCCGGCAGTGCAATGCGGCAATGGGCACGCGGCGCGCCGCGCCAGCCCGTGCCGCGAATCCGCAGCAGCGCGCCGTCGAGCGGCCCGTCGGCTGCCAGGCGCCCGCTGTTGCGGATCGTGGTGACATAGAGGTCATCGAGCGTGGGCCCGCCAAAACACAGCGAAGCTGGATGGGCAACGGGCAGCGCGATGTGGTGCGTGAGCCGGCCCTCGGCATCGAAGCGGGCGATGGCTCCTGCGCGCACTAGTGCGGTCCACAGGCCGCCGGCATCGTCGAAGCAGCAGCCGTCCGGCGCGGACTGATAAGACGCGGTATCGACGAATGGTTCGCGTGCCAGCCACGCGCCGCCCGCGCCCATGCGATAGCGGTAGATCATGCGCGCTTCGCTGTCGCTCACATAGCACTCGGCTTTCCACGGATGGGCTACCGGCCCGTTGACCACACCCAGCCCCTGGTCCAGACGTGAAAATTCGCCGTCGGGCGCCAGGCGATAGAGCCCGCCCAGCGGCGCCTCGCCCGTGGCGCGAAACACGTGCATGGTTCCCACCACGAAGCTGCCGTCCGGCATGGCCGCGCCGTCGTTGAGACGCAGGTTCTCATGGCGGTCATCGATGCTCGCCACGCGTCGCAGCGTGCCACGCGATAGCATATAGATCGCCACATCGTTCCTGAGCGCCACCACCAGGCTGTCCGCGCCGTTGAACGCGATCGAGCCGACCGGCGCGGGCAACGCGCGGTGCACATGCTCGCCGCTGGCGGGGTCCACCGTAAGCAGGTGGCCGTGGCGGCAGTCGAGCATCCACAGCATGCCGGTTGCCTCATCCCAGAGCGGACATTCGCCAAGGTCGGTCTGGAGCGTACCGATTCGCTCGATCTGCATGGTCGTCTTCCTGTAGTGCTGGCGCGCACATCGTAGCGGCTTGCACAGGCCGGGAATATGCATGAATCCCGCAGAACACAACCTACGAGATTGGCGGAAATCGCGCGCAATGTCCGGCCATATACTCGTCTCAAGCCGGTAGCCGCGATGCGTGGACACGCAGCGGGGCACCCACAGAACACGGCTTTTCATTCGATAGGAGACACCCATGAAGCTCGCCCCCAGCGCGTCTGCCATGCTGCGCGCCCGTTCAGAACAAGTTACCGGAGCGGCCGCATGAGAAACGAATCCGTCCTGATGGAAGTGGCGGATGGCGTGGCCCTCGTCACGCTCAACCGTGCCCCCGTGAACGCCTTGAACCGCGAGATGCGCCACGCGCTCGTGGCCACATTCGACGAGATCTCCGAGCGCGATGATATCCGCTGCGCGGTTCTGACCGGCAGCGGCAAGGTCTTCTGCGCCGGCGCCGACCTGAAGGATCGACCCAACCCCGAGGTGGCCGGCGATTTCCTCGAACACAACCGCATCACCCGCGAGACTGGCAATGCCATCCGGGAATGCGCCAAGCCAGTTATTGCGGCCGTGAACGGTGTGGCGCTCGGCGCGGGCATGGGCCTGGTGGCTGCCTGCGACATCCTCTATGCCTCAGAAGAGGCCACGTTCGGTATGCCGGAAATCAACGTTGGCCTGGCCGGCGGCGCGTCGATGCTGCGCACGCTGTTCGGTAGATCCACGATGCGACGCATGTTCTATACGGGCCAACGCCTGACCGCACAGGAACTACTGCGCCGCAACGTGCTTGAAGAGGTGTTGCCGGCGGACCAGTTGCTGCCGGTGACGATGGCGCTGGCTCGCGAGATTGCTAGCAAGGCGCCGCTCGCCATCATGTACGCCAAGCGCGCCTGCAACATGGTGGAGGTGATGCCTCAGCGCGATGCCTATCGCTTTGAGCAGGAATTCACCATGGCGCTGTCGAAGACCGAGGATGCGCGGGAGGCTCGCATGGCTTTCCTGGAAAAGCGCGCACCCGTCTTCAAGGGACGCTGATCATGGCGTCGCACGTGGAACACAGCGGCGCTGGGCTCGACGCATTCTTTCATGCGCGCAGCATCGCCGTCGTTGGCGCCTCCGACGACATCACGAAGATCGGCGGCCGTCCGCTACACATGCTGCGCAAGCACGGGTATGCGGGCACGATCTATCCGGTCAATCCGAAGGGTGGCACGGTACAGGGCATGAAGGCCTACCGCGCGGTGGCCGAGACGCCCGAAGCGCCCGAGCTTGCAATCCTGGCGGTGCCTGCGGCAGCCACCGCCGCGGCGCTGCGCGACTGCGGCGTGCGTGGCGTGCAGTGCGCCATTGTGCTGTCGTCGGGCTTTGCCGAAGCGGGCGAGGCCGGCGTGGCCATGCAGGCAGAACTGGTGGAGATCGCGCGGCAATATGGCATGCGCATGCTTGGGCCCAACTGTCTTGGCACGGTCAACGTCGTAGACCGCATGATCGGCTCGTTTTCGATCAGCCTGGAGGAATACATGCCGCCCCCCGGCGAGGTGGGCATCGTGTCCCAGTCAGGCAACGTCGGCAGCCACACCATGGCGGCGGTGGCGCGGCGCGGCCTGGGTGTCAGCCGCTTCATGGCGACCGGCAATGAAGCCGATGTGGACGTTGCCGACGGCATTGCCGCACTGGCGCGCGATACCGGCACCCGCATCATCCTGTGTTGCATGGAGACCTGCCGGCATGCAGGGCGACTCATCGACGCGTTGGAGTTGGCGCGTACCAATGGCAAGCCGGTGATCGTGTTGAAGGTCGGCGCCACCGAGTCCGGCCAAGCCGCTGCCGCCTCGCACACCGGTGCGCTGACGGGCTCCGATGCCGTGATCGATGCGGTATTCCGTCGCCACGGCGCGTTGCGCGTGAAGTCGGTGGAAGAACTGATCGAGATTGGCCATGCCGCGGCATTGCTCCTGCCCAACCGGCTCCCCCGGCATGGCGCCGTGACGTTGCTGGCAGCGTCTGGCGGTTTCGGCGTGATGATGGCAGATGCGATGAGCCAAGCAGGTCTGCAGTTGCCGCCCCTTACCGAACTGACGCGCGAGCGGATCTCGGAAGCCCTGCCGTCGGCTGGCACTGGTAATCCGGTCGATGCCACGGCACAGATGTCGAGCCGGCCCGAGATCCTGCTCAAAATCCTGACCGCGCTGCTCGACGACGCATCGGGCGGCACGCTGGTCATGTTCATGTCGCTGTCGCTGTACAACTCCCGGCTGCGTGGCGTCTACCTCGACGCCCTGGCGCAGGCGCGAGCCGCCCAACCAGATCGCGTATTCGTGATCATCAGCCAGGGGCCGGCCGACGCGGTGGCCGAGATCAACGCGCTGGGCATTCCGGTCTTCGGCAGTATCGACGCCGCCGCAAGCGGCCTGGCGGGCCTCGTGCGCTTAGCCGCGCTGTCCGGCCTGCCGGTGCAGCCGGCGGCCGTCGTAGCGCAGGCACCCGTCGATCCGGCCGTATTCCGCAACGAGTTCCACGCCAAGCAGGCCCTGTCCTCGGTGGGCATCGACGTGCCGAAGGAAGCCATCGTCCAATCGGCCGACGACGCGGTGCGGGCGGCGCAGGCCACCGGCTTCCCGGTGGTGCTGAAGATCGTGTCCGAGGATATCGCCCACAAGACCGAGGCCGGCGGCGTGGCATTGAACCTTGCCAACGGCAGCGCGGTGCGTGATGCGTATGACAAGGTGCTGGCCAACGCCGCGCGCCATGCGCCGCAGGCGCGTATCGACGGCGTGCTGGTAGCGCCCATGTTGAAGGGCGGCGTCGAAATGATCGCGGGCGTGTCGCGCGATCCGGTGTTTGGTCCGGTCGTGATGGTGGGTATGGGCGGCATCTACGCCGAGGTCCTCAAGGACGTGGCCGTGCAGGCCGCACCGGTTAGCGAGGACGAGGCGCTGGCGATGATCCGTTCGCTGCGCATGTTCGCGCTGCTCGATGGCGCGCGCGGACAACCCAGGGCCGACGTGGCCGCCGCGGCACGCACGGTGGCACGGTTGTCCGAGTTCGCATGCCGCCATGCGGCGGATGTCGAAGAAATTGACATGAACCCGATTCTAGTGCGGGAAGAAGGCAGGGGAGTGGCCGTGCTCGACGCGCTGATGATCCCCCGCCCGGCACAAGCTCACTGAGACATTACATGCTTATCGAAAAACACGTGGCGGTCCCCGATCCGGCCGCCGGGCCCGAGGTGTATCGGCAGCACGCGCGCAACTGGCTGCGGGGCAACCTTCCCGATTTCATGCGCGCCGACAACCTAGCTTACCGGACGCCCACGCTCGAGGAATCGCGCGACTGGGAGGCCGCGATGTACCAGGCCGGCCTGGCGGGCATGACGTGGCCCAAGGCGTACGGCGGGCATGGGCTGTCATTGCGCGAGCACCTCGCCGTGAACAAGGAGGTTGGCGCGCTGCTGATGCCCGAGAGCGTCAGTTCTATCGGCAAAGAGCTGGCGGGCCCGATCATCATGACCGTCGGCACCGAGGCGCAGAAGCAGGCCTTCCTGCCGGCCATCCTGGCCATGCGCGAATACTGGTGCCAGGGCTTCTCCGAGCCGGACGCCGGCTCGGACCTTGCCCGCTTGCGGACCAAGGCCGTGCAGGAAGGCGACCAGTGGCGCATCAACGGGCAGAAGATCTGGACCAGCGGCGCCGCCAAGGCGCACTACTGCCTGCTATTGACGCGCACGGGCACTGTGGCCGACAAGCATCGGGGCCTGCTGATGTTCGCGGTGCCCATGCAGACGCCCGGCATCCGCGTGGTGCCGATCAAGTCCATCGATGGCAAGGAATCGTTCGCCGAAGTGTTCTTCGATGATGTGGTCGTGCCGGATAGCGCTCGGCTTGGCGCACCCGACGAAGGCTGGAACGCGGCAATCCGTGTGCTGTCGATCGAGCGGGCGACCAATCGCATGTATCGGGCTTGGCGCTTCGAGGCCGAATTGCGGCACCTCGTGTCGGCGTGCAAGTCCGACCCGCTGCTGGCGCGCCAGCTCGAGGATGGCCATGTGCAACGGCGCATTGGCGAGGTGCTGGCCGAGATCGATGCGCTTAAGGGGCTGGTGGAGCAGACGGTGGAGCGCATGATGGCCGGCGAATCGATTGGCGCGCGCGGCTCGCTGACCAAGCTCTTTTGGTCGGAATGCCACCAGGCGTTCGCGAGCCTCGCGTTGTCGCTGATGGCCAAGGTCGGACCCCATTCGAGTCCGCAGGCGCAGCGCGCCCGCAAGGCTTTCACGCAGGCCTACCTGTTTGCGCGCGCTGAGACCATCTACGCAGGGACGACCGAGGTACAGCTTGACGTCATCGCGCAGCGCATCCTGAATCTACCCAAGGAGTTGGCATGACCGCTCACGACAACGATCTGCGGCCCGAGGAATTCGCCCAAGCCGCCGCCGAGGCCATTTGTGATGCACTGGCGCGCGAAGGCGCCGACGCCTGCCGCGTACTGGCCGAGGGCGGTCTTTTCGGGGTCAGCGCCGCCGAGGACGATGGCGGCCTTGGTTTGCCGGTACGTTTCGCGCTGCCGGTGGTCAACGCGGCGGGCCGCCTCCAGTTGCGCCTGCCGCTGCCCGAGCAGATCCTGCTGAGCCGCGCGCTGGCCGGCACGCCGCAGGCCGCAGCGCTGGCGGCTGGCGAGAAGCTGGCGACGATCGCCTGGCAAGGCAGCCTCGCCGACGGCATGGCCAGCCATGCGCGCCACGTGGCGCGCTGCGACTGGGTGCTGGTCAACGAGGGCGACGCCGCCGACGATGGCGCGGTCCTGCTCGATGTGGCGAGCGTTGCCATCGATGAAGACGGTGCGCTCGATCCCGAGTGTCCGCAGAGCTGGCTCGGCCTGGCCGGCGCGAAGGTCGTGGCGCGTATCGACGCGGGAGCACGCGCCACGCTGGAACAGGGAGCCTGCCTGCTGATGGCGGAGCTGGCCAATGGCGCGGCGCAGGGTGCGCTCGAACTGACGGCCAGCTACATGGCGACGCGCGTGCAGTTTGGCCGGCCGTTGTCGGCCAAGCAGGCGGTCCGACATCTGCTGGCGCGCATGAAGCTGTTGCTCGAAGCCTCGTCGGCGGCCGTGCACCGCGCCATGGGGCGCAACGAGTTCGGCGAGGCGCGCGACGCGCGGCCGGCATTGGCAGGTGCCATTGCGAACGCCGCCTTCGTACTTGAAAAATCGATCCATCTGCACGGCGGCATGGGTTTTACGTGGGAACTGCCGCTGCATGTCTCGCTGCGCGAGGTGCGCAAGCTGGACGCGGCATTCGATACAGGCGCGTTGGCGCGCGCCAACGGCCGGCGGCTCATTGACGCAATCTGAGGAGACATCATGGTGCAACAGGATCTGGCGGGGCGCGTCGCGTTGGTCACGGGCGCGGGGGCGGGGATCGGACGTGCCACGGCGCGTCATCTGGCGGCGCGTGGCGCCATCGTTGCGGTCAACGACCTCAAGGATGGACTGGTCGAGGAGACCGTGGCGGGCATTCGCGACGCAGGCGGCGAGGCCATACCGGTGGTGATGAACGTGGCCACACGCGACGGCATTTTCGCAGCCGTGCGCATGGCGGCGGAGTATCGGGAACGGTTCGACATCCTGGTGAACAACGCCGCGTGGGTGCGCTACCAGTCCGTGCCGGAAATCATGCCGGAAACGCTTGATCGCATGCTGGATATCGGCTTTAAATCCGTTGTCTGGGGCATTCAGGCCGCGACCGAGGCGATGGACCCGGAATGCGGCGGTGCCATCGTCAACGTGGCTTCCACGGCTGCGCTCGTATCGGCGCCCAACTCGGTGGTGTACTCGGGCATCAAGGCCGGCATCCTCGGCATCACGCGGGCCGCCGCAGCGGAGCTGGGGGCGCGAAACATCCGCGTCAATGCGGTCTGCCCATCGGCGGTGCCGACCGAAGGCACGCAGCGCAACCGCGACGCCGAGCGCGACGCGCGCCGGGTGGCGCGTACGCCAATGGGGCGTCTGGGTAACGTGGACGACGTGGCGCAAGGCATCTGTTTCCTGGTCAGCGACGAAGCGCGCTTTATCACCGCGCAGGCGTTGGCGGTGGACGGTGGTGTCACGTTCACGAATCTCTGACCTTGCCTACGGTACTCATCACCGGCGCGGCCTCGGGAATCGGCCGCAGCGCCGCGCAGCGTCTTGCACGTGACGGATGGCAATGCGTGCTGGTCGACCGTGAGGTACAGGGCTTGTCCGCGACGCTGGCCGGCATGCCGCCGGCCGGCAATACCCGGCACCGGGTGATGACGGCGGACCTGACCAACTCGGCCGCAGTCGAAGCACTGGCGGGGCGCGTGGGTTCGCTCGATGCGCTGATCAACAATGCCGGCATGTCGGATCGCGGCAACCTGGCCGTGGTGGATCAGGACGATGCGACATGGCGTCCGCTGGTGGCGTTGAACCTCGATGCGCCGGCGCGGCTAGTGCAGGCGTTCTCGTCAAGGCTCGTGCCAGGCGCGCGGATCGTCAACGTGGCATCGGGGGCGGGGCTGCGCGCCATTCCGTGGCGTGGTGCCTATAGCGCCAGCAAGGCGGGCTTGATTGCGATGTCGCGTGCGCTGGCACGCGAGCGAGACGACTGGTGCGTGACCACGCTGTGTCCGGGGTTCGTGCGCACAGCGCTGGTGGATTCGTTGATCGCCACCGGCCGCCTGCAGCCGGCCGATGCGGTGGCCAAGGTTCCGCTGGGACGCATTGCCGAGCCCGAGGACATGGCCGAGATGCTCGCGTTCCTGGCAAGCGAGGATGCCGCGCCGCTGTCAGGGCTGTGCGTGTCCAGTGATGGGGGTTCCTCGGTGTTCGGCGGCAGCCGCGCGTTCGCGCCGGCCACGCAGCCACCGGTGCCGCTCGATATGCCGGTGAGCATGGAGATCATCGGCGCATCGGCCGAGGCATGGCAGGTGGTTGCCGGCGAGGGCCACGGGTATCTCGCCGTGCTCGACGTCACGCCTCTCGATGCGGCGCCCGGACAATGTCTCGAAGCGGTACGCATGGCGGCACGACGGTTCAGGCATGCGCATGCCGGACCTGCCAGCCTCACGCTGATGTTGCCCTCGGAGGGACCGGGCGACTGGCGTGCCGCCGCCGATGCTGCGGCCGCGCGCATGCTGGTGGCAACGCTGGCCTGCGAGTGGGGAGCAGAGGACCTGCGCATCAACGCCGTGCAGGCCGCATGCCCCGATCCTCACGCACTGGCGCCGTTGCTGCGTTTCATGGCCGGGCCGCGTGCCCGATACATGACGGGGCAGGTTCTGCCCGTGCCATCGCCACCTTCGTCGCACGCTGCGCTACGCGCGCCCTAGTCACCCAATCGTTTCGAATCTGCCCTTAACGGGCCTGCGGCAAGCAGTGCCCTCCAGGGGCGAAAACGGGATGCCCGGCAGGGGGCAGGGCATCTCGCGGGCATGTCACGGCCATGGCGGTCATGCCGGTCATGCCATAGGGGCCCCCATCACAAGAAATGGAGACCGATAATGAAGTACAAGGTGGCTGTGCCTGGTTTGTTGTCGTTGGCGTGTGCGTTGCCAGCCAGTGCGCAAAGTAGCGTCACACTTTACGGGGTGGTGGATACCGGCATCGACTATGCCAATCATCAGCCGAACGGGGGCAACTCGATCGTGCGCGTGTCGTCGGGCAATACGGCGGGTTCGCGCTGGGGCTTGCGCGGCGTGGAGGATCTTGGTAGTGGGCAGCAGGCTGTGTTCGTACTGGAAAGCGGGTACGACACGGACACCGGCAAGTCATCGCAGGGATCGCGGCTGTTCGGACGGATGGCATACGTTGGCCTGCAGGGCAACTGGGGCAGCCTGCTGTTGGGGCGGCAGCAGAACGCCCTGTTCGATTTCATCGGCGCATTCGATCCGATGCTGTTGGCGCCCAGGTACTCGATTCTGAATCAGGACATCGCGTTCGTATCGCGCGCCGACAACACCGTCAAGTACACCGGCACGTTCGGTGGCGTGACGGCATCGGCCATGTACAGTACCGGTGCCGAGAGCAGCACGGTCAACGGCAGCGAGATCCCCGGCGATCCCAAGATCGGACGCGAGTACGGCTTTCGCGTGAGCTACAGCGGCGGACCGTTCGCCATTGGCGCGGTCTACGATGAAGTCAACACCGGCACCACCACCAGCAATCCCGACGCAAAGACGCGCCGGGCAGTGGTGGCCGGCACCTATGCGTTCTCGCGCGTGAAGGCATTTGCCGGCTATCGCTGGGCGCGCGCCTACGATGGCGCGCTGCTGGCGGGTGCCAGCAGCGGTGCGGCGAACCAGGGCTCGAACCTGTACTGGACAGGTCTGATCTGGGATGCCACGCCGGCTATTGCGCTGAGCGCGGCGGCGTACTACCAGGACTTTCGCAACACCGGCAACGACGCGTGGCTCTTTGTTGGTAACGCCCGGTATGCATTCTCCAAGCGGACTAACGCCTACCTGAGTGTGGGCTACACCCTGAACAAGGGCGATGCGAACCTGGGGCTGAGTTCTGGTGTGGGCGGGTTTGGCTATACCACACCGGGCGCCAACCAGCTGGGCGCGGCCGTGGGCATCCGGCACTTGTTCTAACTGATGGCGCTGGCGCGCCAGAGCGGCTCAGTCCGTCGAGAGGCGGTCGGCGTCGGGCGCGCCGCGCAGCAATGCGTAGACAGGATCATGCGGAAACCGGCTGCCAACGGGCTGGCGGGGGCCGAAATGCTCGTGCTCCGGCAGAGCCGGGGTGCCGAGGTCGCGCATCCAGTCGTAGACCACCACGCGATGTGCGATGCGCCACTCGCCGGCACGCTTTTCGAACCGGTCCACGTAGCGGCCGGCCAGGAAGACCTCGCGCGAAGTGCCGGTTTCGTCGGGCTTGCGCTGAAGTGCCTGGAAATATGACTCCACGGCGGCCCATTGCCCGTGCAACGTGATGGACAGGTTGGAAATCATGTGAATCGAGCGCTCGCTCGTACGCAAGCGTTCCAGCACCCAGTCGATGAAGCCGCTGGCGCTGCCGCGATACGGACCGTGCGAGTCGGTGCCGTTCGACCAGTACGCGCTGCGCAACGCCGCTTCATCGCAGCGATCCACGCCACGGCAATACCGGAACAGGCATTCGCGGATGGCTTCGCGATCAAGTAGCTGGTCGAGGGCAGGCGAGGACCCGAGGGCGTTGGAATCGCCCGGGGAAGCCTCAGTCTCCATCTGGCTGGCAGTGAGCAGGGTGGGTTTCATGTTGTCTCCGGCGGTGTATGCGATGTATGCGGTGTTGTGGCAAGAATTGTCGCGCGCGCGTCGCCGGGGGATTGCCGCGTCTGCGGTTGATTGTGTTCTGCAGGATGCGTGCATACCGGCCCGCGTGGGTCGCCTCTAACATGGGTGTCAGAGCCCTATACAATTTGCGGCCGTCCGCAGGGTGCCCCAGGCACCTGCCGGACCATAACGACAGAAGGAGACAGACCATGCCCGGTTTTACCGACGGCGCGGGCCGCCCGGCATTCCCATGCCCCATCCGGCATTTGCAGCGTACGTGTGAGCGCGTGCGCCCCGTGGATTGCGGCCCCGACTTTGGGAGCGCCCGATGACGGCGTCTGCAACCACCGATGTGCAAGCCTTCATCGACGCGCAGCGGTTCTCGCGCTTTCATGTCGGGCTGTTCGTACTCTGCTTCCTGATCATTGCGCTAGACGGACTCGATACTGGCGCAATGGGTTACCTTGTCCCCTCGCTGATCCACGACTGGGGCGTGTCGCGGGCGGCGCTTGGGCCAGCGCTGAGCGCCGCGCTTGTGGGCATCGGCGTGGGTGCGATGGCCGTGAGCCCACTGGCGGACCGCATTGGCCGCAAGCGGGTGCTGATTGGTGCGGTGCTGGTCTTCGGTCTGTTCACGCTGGGCGCCGCGTTTTCCACCTCTCCCGAGATGCTGACCGTCATGCGCTTCATCACCGGCATTGGCTTGGGCGCTGCGGTGCCTAATACGGTGACGTTGATGGCGGAGTACGCCCCGACCCGCATTCGTGGCACGGTGGTCAACGCCATGCTGGTCGGCTTCGCACTGGGCAATGCGGCGGGCGGCCTGGCGGCTGCTTGGCTGATCCCGCACTTTGGCTGGAGGGCGGTGTTGCTTGTGGGCGGGATCCTGCCCGTCCTGCTGACCTTGCTGCTGGTGGCAAAGCTGCCAGAGTCGGTGAAATTCCTGGTGGTAAGCGGCCAGGGTGGCCAACGCGCCGTTGATATCCTGCACCGGATCGCGCCGGCCGCACGGCTGGGCAACGTGACGCTGACGTGCGAGAACGTGCCGGCTGCCGGGCGCGCCCGGTCGCCTATCGCCGAACTGTTCGACCGGCGCCATGCGCTTGGCACAGCATCGCTATGGCTGTGCTACTTCATGTGCATGATGATCCTTTACCTGGTGAACAACTGGCTGCCCACGCTGTTCACGGTATCGGGTTTGTCGCTCCACGACTCGACGATCACCGCCACGCTGTTCCATATTGGCGGGGGCGCCGGGATTCTGCTGGCGGGCCTGCTGACTGACCGGTTCCGACCCACGCGCGTCGTGGCCGCCTATTTTGGCGCGGCAGCGGGCATCGTGCTGGTGATCGGGCACTACATGTCCCAGGGCGGCGCACTGACCGCGCTGATCGTGGTCATGGGCGTGACGGTATCGGGCGCGGCGGCTTCAATGTCACCGCTCGCGGCGCACTACTACCCGACCAGCAGCCGGGTGACGGGCGTTGCCTGGATGCTGGGAATCGGCCGGCTTGGCGGGGTGGCCGGCACGCTGGGCGGAGCCATGCTGCTTGGGATAGGCTGGAATTTCGGTGCGATCTTCAGTGTGCTGGCCCTTCCTGCCGCAATCTCGGCGGTATGCCTGCTGGTCCTGGATGCCGCACGCAGCCAGCGAGCGCAGAATGATTCGTGGGATGGGCAGGCCGTGCGTCACTAAGGATCACCAGATGTGCGGGAAGCCCCGGAGTTCAGTCCCGGGCTTCCCCCCCAACGGGGGATGGGCCCGTCCAACCCACCCGCGCCCCCGGGGGGCGGTTGAGGGGGCGGGTCGGTGGTGGCGACGTGCGAGGGCCAGTGGCGT